>JAVXKN010000028.1:0-11648 GCA_036647315.1 Oscillospiraceae bacterium
TTTTCCAGCAAAACATCGCAGAGCTCGGTGCGGACACCGCCCTTGACAAACACCACTTGTCCGTCGATACGGGCCACACCTGCGCCGTCGGAGGCGTACCCGTCGATGGTGACGCGGTAGATTGCATTTTCCTTGAGTACAGCCATAAAAACCTCCAAATTGGTGCAGAATATAATCTAAGAGCAGTATACCATCTAAAGCCCACGGTTGCAAGCGTAGGGAGAAAAAAGCCGGTGCCGATTGCACTTGCAATCGGCACCGGCAAAACCCGGAAAAAGGAGGCTTACAGGCCCTGCACAAAGTCCATGGGCACATAGGTGGTGCCGCCCATGTTGCGGGGGGCGGTGGAGAGCTTCAGCGCGGTGACAACGCCGTTCTTGGTGGCCTTGCAAGCGGTGGAGCCGACAGTGAGCACATAGGAGGTAGTGCCCTTGGTGAGGGTGATGGCACCGTCTGCGGGGTTCCAGACGGTGGTGTAGCCCTTGAAGTCCGCCGCGGGGCGGAGGGCGGTGTTGGAGATAAAGGTGCGGGGAGTTTTTGTAATTGACAGGCCGGTGTTGTGCATCATGTTGGTTAGGAGGTCTGCAAAGAGCACGTCGGAGTGCTTCATTTCCCGCTCTGACATTTTGATGCCCAGCTCGGTGACAAATTTTGCGCCGGCGGCGGGGTCAGTCTTGTAGAGCTCCAGCATTTTTGGCTCAGCGGCTTTCATCTCTTTGTACATCATTTCCTCTTGAAGTTTCCAATAATCCTTTACGCCTTGGCCGTACAGCGCGCGGTTTTGCTCAGCCAGCGTGCAGATACGCTTAAACATCCAGAAAGCACCGTTTTCGTTGTACACATCGCCGTCTACCTTGTAGGCGGGGGCGGTGTCGGTGATGCCGGAGAAGGCGGGGATATAGACGGAGTGCTCGGGGTTACCAAGACCAATCCAGGTGATGGCGGAGCAGGCTGCGGGATAATTTTCGTTGATTTGCACCAGGTGAATTTGGGAGGTGCGCTCTACGCCGATGACACGGAGATCTTCGTTGCCCGGCTTGGAGGCATCTTGCGGGGTGCCCTCATAGCGGTTTCTGTGGAGGTCCATGATTTCTAAGGGGGAGACTTTGTGGTCGGGTTTGTAGAACAGGGGGTAGAAGGTTTCGTTTTTGTATTCGCCGCCGGCGGTGGAGGGGGCTAAGAGGGTGTGGCCCATCCAGGTGCGCATATTGGAATAGTGGCTGCGCTCGCTCTTACAGATGGACTTTACCAGATTGTACTTGCCGTCCTCCTTGACAGCCAGACCCAGCTTGTCGATGAGTTCAAAAAGACCCTTGGAGAACACATAGTTTTCGGTGTCCTTCTGGTCCACTGCGCCCATCATAAACTGGTTGCCGAAGACAGCCACTTGGTCGGTGGGCATTTTCATGGCGGCATAGTGATGACCGCTGTAAATTTCGATGACCCAGGCTTCCTTCTGGTCGGCGATGAGGACGGTGTTGCCCTCTTCGGAGCCGTAGGTGTCCACATAGCCCATAAGAACGTCTAGGGCCTCTCTGGCGGTTTTGGAGACAGCTGCCACAGCGGCGGGGAGAATGGCCTCACGGAGGGCGGGCTCAATGTAGGGGTCGGCGTTTTCCCAAGCCTCGCAGGGGGAGGCGGAGACGGTGCCGGAGATGGTCACGCCGTACTCGTTGGTGCAGATGCCGGGGTAGGTGCCGTCATCGCCCTGCGTGTAGTCGGGGACCATGGTGTATTTATAAGTAGTGGCGGGGAGGGGGAGCTTAAAGCCGTTGCCGGTGTCCTCCATAAAGCGGCCGGGGACGTTGTCCACGCGGGGAACTACCACATACATTTTGTTGTAGTCGCCTTGGCCCTGGTCCTCACTGCGGGCGATGATGGTGGTGCCGTCGGTGCTGACATCTTTGCCCACATAGCTTGCGGTGCAGGCCATTGCGCTGACGCTGCCCAGCAGCATGGTGGTTGCCAGAATCACGGAAAGTAGCTTGAACTGTTTTTTCATACGCGAAATCTCCCTTTTTCTTCAACATATTTTGGCACTGGACAGGAGAAAAATGGTAAAAATAGCTAATTTCTTGCCAAGATTACCCCTGCGTATGTTATTTTTGCACAAACACAACAATCTGTCAAGGAGATATGGGCGAAAAGGGGGAGGAACTATGGAGAAAATGCGGCGGTGGAAAGCCCGCAAAGACTTTGTATTTGTTTACAATTTTGTCTTTTCTATTGCAAACGAGTATGATATACTATATCGTAACTGCATTAGTACAGACTGTTTATAACTGTGTTGGCACGGCCAAAGAAGAAAGGTGACACACGACCATGGGTATGATTCAAAAACTGTTCGGCACCCACTCTCAGCGTGAAGTGAAAGCGATTGGCCCTCTGGCAGATAAAATTTGCGCCATGGAGGAGGAATACAAGACCTTCTCTGATGCCCAGCTCAAAGCGAAAACGCCTGAACTAAAGGACAGGCTCAACCGCGGCGAAACGCTGGACGATATTCTCCCCGAAGCCTTTGCCACCATGCGTGAGGCGGCCTGGCGTGTACTGGGGATGCGCCCCTACCGGGTCCAGCTCATCGGCGGCATCATTCTGCACCAAGGGCGCATCGCCGAGATGAAAACCGGCGAGGGCAAAACCTTGGTGGCAACGCTGCCCGCCTATCTCAACGCGCTCACCGGGCGGGGTGTCCATATCATCACCGTGAACGATTACCTTGCAAAGCGTGACTCCGAGTGGATGGGCAAGGTCTATCGGTTCTTGGGGCTCTCCGTGGGTCTGATCATTCACGGGGTAGAGGGGGCGGACAAAAAGGCCGCCTACGCCGCCGACATCACCTACGGCACCAACAACGAGTTTGGCTTTGACTACCTCCGTGACAACATGGCAATCTATGCAAACGAGCTGGTTCAGCGGGGCCATGTGTTCGCCATCGTGGATGAGGTGGACTCCATCTTAATCGATGAGGCCCGCACCCCCCTGATTATTTCCGGCCAGGGGGACAAGTCCACCCAGCTTTACAGCGTGGTGGATTCCTTCGTCGCCCGCCTCACCTGCAAAACCGTTGCCTCCATGGACGAAAAAGAGGAGGAGGATCCGGACGAGCAAGCGGACTACATCACCGACGAAAAGGCCCGCACCGTCACCCTCACCGCCCGGGGCATCAAAAAGGCAGAGGCTCAGTTCCAAATTGAGAACCTCTCCGACCCGGAGAACACCACCCTCTCCCACCATATTAACCAGGCCATCCGCGCCCGTGGTCTTATGAAGCGGGACATTGACTATGTGGTAAAAGACGGCGAGGTTATCATCGTCGATGAGTTCACCGGCCGCCTCATGTTCGGCAGACGGTACTCCGAGGGGCTCCATCAGGCCATTGAGGCCAAGGAGCACGTTGAAGTGGCCCGCGAGTCCAAAACTCTGGCGACTATCACCTTCCAGAACTATTTCCGCCTCTACGAAAAACTCTCCGGCATGACCGGTACCGCCCTCACCGAGGAGGAGGAGTTCGGCCAGATTTACTCTCTGGACATCGTAGAGACCCCCACCAATCGGCCTTTGGCCCGTATCGACCATCCCGATGTGGTGTATAAAAACGAGCCGGGCAAGTACCGGGCCGTGGTCCAGCAGGTCATCGACTGCCACGAAAAGGGACAGCCGGTGCTGGTGGGTACCATCTCCATTGAAAAGTCCGAAATGCTCTCCAAAATGCTGGAGAAAAAGGGCATTAAACACAACGTTTTGAACGCCAAGAACCACGAAAAGGAAGCGGAAATCGTGGCGCAGGCGGGTAAATTTGCCGCCGTCACCGTAGCCACCAACATGGCAGGCCGTGGTACCGATATCATGCTGGGCGGTAACGCCGAGTTCTTAGCCAAGGCGGATTTGCGGAAACAGGGCATGACCGACGAGGAAATCTCCGAGGCCACCGGCTACGCCGAGACCGACGACCAGAAAATCATCGCCGCCCGTAAGGCCTACGCCGAGTCGGAGGCCAAGTATAAGGACGAAATTCAGATTGAGGCGGACAAGGTTCGTGAGGCGGGCGGGCTCTTTATTCTGGGCACCGAGCGTCACGATTCCCGCCGTATCGACAATCAGCTCCGTGGCCGTGCAGGCCGTCAGGGCGACCCCGGCGAAACCCGATTCTTCCTGTCCCTAGAGGACGACATTATGCGTCTCTTCGGCTCCGAGCGGGTCATGGGCATGATGGAGACTTTGGGCGTGGACGACGACACCCCCATTGAGCAGAAGGTGCTCAGTAACGCCATCGAGTCCGCCCAGAAGCGGGTGGAATCCCGGAACTTCCAGAGCCGTAAAACCGTGCTGGACTACGATGACGTCATGAACACCCAGCGTGAAGTCATTTACAAACAGCGCCGTCAGGTGCTGGACGGGGACGATTTGGCGGAGAGCATCCAGACCATGCTGGAAAATATGGTCTCCTCCGCCGTCCACGGTCATTATGGCGAGCAGAAGCACCTCACCCGTGAGGAATATAACACCGTTGTGGCCCCCTTCAAGGGCATTTTCATCAGCCCCGCAGACCCGGGCATGACCGACGACGAGCTTGCGTCCTACGATGCGGACAGCCTCACCGAACTGCTCACCGACAAGGCCAAGAGCATCTACGCCGCCCGTGAAAAAATGTTCGGGACAGAGCTTGCCCGCGAACTGGAGCGGGTGATTATGCTCCGGGTGGTGGACGAATACTGGATGGACAACATCGACGCCATGACAGAACTGCGTCAGGGCATTGGTCTGCGCGCTTACGGCCAGAACGACCCCAAGGTGGAGTACAAGCGCGAGGGCTACGAGATGTTCCAGGAGATGATTACCGCCATTCAGGAGGAGACCATTCGCCGCCTGTTTACGGTACAGCTGCGCCCCAACGCCGAAGTGAAGCGCGAGCGGGTAGCTAAAGTCACCGGCGAGAGCGGTGCCGAGGATGGCACGCTGAAAAAGCAGCCGGTCAAAAAGGCGGGGAAACCCGGCCGTAACGACCCCTGCCCCTGCGGCAGCGGCAAAAAATACAAGAAGTGCTGCGGCATGAACGACGAAGATTAAACCATTGTAGGGCGAGGGCTTTGCCCTTGCCCTACAATTCTAGAAAGGGGAGAAATCGCCACGGAAATCCAAACGTTTACCAGCGAAAACGTCCCCTTTTTGCGCTGTGACGGCATCCCCTTTCCCCACGGATTCTCCACCCGACTAGGGGGCGTTTCAGAGGGGGTTTTCTCCTCCATGAATCTGGGGACCACCCGGGGGGATTTGCCGGACAACGTCCGGGAGAACTACCGCCGGTTCTGCGCCGCCATCGGGACAGATGTGACGAAAATCGTCATGAGCAATCAGGTTCATTCCTGCGACATTCGCGCCGTGACGGCGGCAGATGTGAAGGGGGACATTTACGATCCGGAGGGCTACGAGACCGACGGGCTGATTACCGATGTGCCCGGCATTTGCCTCACGATTTTCGCCGCCGACTGTCTGGCTATTTTGCTGTGCGACCCTTTGAGAAAAGTGGCCTGCGCCGTCCACGCCGGCTGGCGTGGTACCGCCGGAGGCATTGCCGCCAAAGCGGTGCAGAAAATGGAGGGCTACGGCTGCGAGACAAAGAACATCGTCGCCGCCATTGGCCCGGGGATCAGCAAATGCTGCTTTGAAACCCACCGGGACGTGCCGGACGCTATGACGGCCCTCATGGGCGGCACCGCCCTGCCCTTTATAGAACCCCTGCCCGGGGGCAAATTCCATGTGGATTTGAAAGGGATGAACCGGCAGATTTTGCTGGATGCCGGCCTGACGGCGGAGCACATCGCGCTGTCGGGCGACTGCACCTCCTGCCTGCCGGAAAAATATTGGAGCCACCGAGTCACCGGCGGCGTTCGAGGCAGTCAGGTGGCTATGATTGAACTATAAGAGGGGAGGGCGCGGCGTGCAAAAAAGCGGAAGATTTTTGACAGCACTGGTGTTGGTGCTGGGGCTTTTATCGGGCTGTGTGCCGGCGGAAAACCCGGCGGCCAGCCCCACGGTGAGCGTCACCCCAAGCCCCACGCCCACGGTGGCAGAATTCGCCCTGCCCTACGACCCGGCGGGAGGGCTGAACCCTCTCACCACCACCGTCGGCACCAATTTGACCATGATGCCTCTATTATACGAGGGGCTTTACGGGGTAAACGCCCAGTTTGAGGCGGAGCAGGTGCTGTGCCAAAGTGCCGCCCCCAACCCGGAGAAAACCGTCTGGGTTTTTACGGTGAAGTCCGGCATCACCTGCTCTGACGGCACGGCAGTTACCGGGGAGCTGTGCAAGGCCTCCCTGCTGGCGGCTAAGGCCTCCCCGCTGTACGGACAGCGGCTGCGGAACGTGACGGCCATTGCGGCGGATGGGCAAAGCCTCACCATCTCCCTCTCCGCCCCCAACGAAAACCTGCCTCTGCTGCTGGACACGCCGATTTTTGCGGCGAATGACGGCGCGGCACCTGCGGGAACCGGGCCTTACGTTCTGAAGGACGGAAAGCTGACCGCCCGAGCCGATTGGTGGCAGAAAAAGAGCGTTCCTCAAAAGAACATTCCGCTTTTTGAATGTGCCACGGCGGACGAGCTGGTGTACGCCTTCGACGCGGGGAACGTGGGTCTGGTGACAGCCGACCTCACCGGCACTTCGGTTTTAGGCTATTCCGGGAACTACGAGGTGGCGGAATTTCCCACCACCGGGATGCTCTATGTGGGCTTTAACGCCCTCTCCGGCCCCTGTCAGGACGTGGCCCTCCGCAGAACCTTGACCCAGGGAATCGACAGAGCCACCATCTGCGCAAGCCTTTTGGCGGGCCACGCCACCCCGGCGGCCCTGCCTGTCCACCCGGACGGCGGGGGGTACGATGAAAAGCTGGCATCCCCCCTCCAATATTCCGAAAAAAATCTGGCGGATGGGCTCACGGCCCTTGGCTTTCAAAAAAGAGACGACGGCCTTTTTTACCGCAACTACAAGCCCCTCACCTTAAACCTGCTGGTGAGCAGTGACAACAGCTTCAAAACCGCCGTGGCGGACTTTCTGGCGGAGAGCCTAAAACGCTGTGGCGTGACGGTAACGGTGCAAAAAGCCACCTGGGAGGAGTACAACACCGCCCTGAAAAACGGCAAATTCGACCTCTATCTGGGGGAGACAAAGCTGACGGCGGACTTTGACACCACCCCGCTTTTCGCCCGTGGCGGCAGCTTGAATTTCGGGGGCTTCGGGTCGCCGGAGCTGGAAACCCTGTGGCTAACATTGGCGGCAGGGGGAGATAGCGGAGCGTTTTACATCCGCTTTGTTCAGGAACTACCTTTCGCGCCCATCTGCTTTAAGAGCGGTTCGGTACTCACCCAATGGGGTCGGGTGGCGGAGGCCACGCCCACCGCCGCCAATGCGTTTTACGGCATTGAACACCTTATCATTCACTAATAAAACCCGGAGAAACCAATTTTGGGAGGATACGTTATGAGCGCAGTATATCGCTGTTTTGCAGAGAAAAAACCAGGTTTGACGTGGAGGCACAGGGCCTGTTTCGGGAGCTCAAGGGGAAAATTCCGGCACTGCAATGGGTGCGGCTGTTCCACCGCTACGATGTGGAGGGAATTACCGAAAATCTCTACGCCGCCGCCCGGGAAACCGTCTTTTCCGAGCCTCAGGTGGACGCGCTCTATGACGAAGAGCTGCCCCCAATCGAGGGTCAGCACAGCGTTTTGGCGGTGGAGGCCCTCCCCGGTCAGTACGACCAGCGGTCGGATTCCTGCTGCCAGTGTATTCAGCTTTTGTCCGGGGGGGATCGGCCCTTGGTCAGTGCCGCCACGGTGTACATTCTGGGTGGCACTCTGACGGAGGAGGACGTTTCCGCCGCCGCCGGGCTCATCATTAACCCGGTGGATGCCCGCCGTGCATCGGCGGAAAAGCCCCAAACTCTCCGCCAGAATTACCCGGAACCCAAGCCGGTGGCGGTGTTGGACGGTTTCTGCCAGTTGGCAGAGAGCGAACTCTTTGCGCTCATCGAGGAGTACGGTCTGGCTATGGATTTGGACGATTTGAAGTGCTTGCAGACGGAGTTTCGGGAGGATTTGCACCGGGACCCCACCCTCACCGAACTGCGTCTGGTGGACACCTACTGGTCTGACCACTGCCGCCACACCACCTTTAGTACCCACATTGACAAGGTGGAAATCCTAGACCCGGCGGTACAGAAGGCCTACGAGGCATACTTAGCGGCCCGGGTGGAGGTGTACGGCGCGGAAAAAGCCGCCGCCCGCCCCCAGACCCTCATGGATTTGGCCACCATCAGCGTCAAGGTGCTGAAAAAGCGGGGCAAGCTGCCCAAATTAGACGAGTCTGAGGAGATTAACGCCTGCTCTGTCCACGTCACCGCCACGGTGGACGGCGAGGAGCAGGACTGGCTTTTGATGTTCAAAAACGAGACCCACAACCACCCCACGGAGATTGAGCCTTTCGGCGGTGCCGCCACCTGCATCGGCGGTGCCATCCGTGACCCCCTGTCGGGCAGAGCCTATGTGTATCAGGCGATGCGCGTCACCGGCTGCGGCCCTGTCTGCGGCGATTTGCCGGAGACACTGGCGGGGAAAATTCCTCAGCCCAAGCTGGCTCAGACGGCGGCGGCAGGGTATTCCTCTTACGGCAACCAGATTGGTCTTGCCACCGGGCTGGTCTCCGAGGTCTATCATCCGGGCTATGTGGCAAAGCATTTGGAGGTAGGCGCGGTGGTGGGCGCGGCCCCGGCGAAAAACGTGGTGCGGATTTGCCCCGCCCCGGGTGACGTGGTGGTTTTAATGGGTGGACGGACCGGCCGTGACGGCATCGGCGGTGCCACCGGCTCTTCCAAAACCCACAACCTGCAGTCCTTAGACCGGTGCGCCGCCGAGGTGCAAAAGGGCAACGCCCCGGAGGAGCGGAAACTGCAGCGGCTGTTCCGTGACCCGTCGGTGGCACAAAAAATCAAACGCTGTAACGACTTCGGTGCCGGCGGCGTGTCCGTTGCCATCGGGGAACTGGCGGACGGCCTCACCATCAGTTTGGACGCGGTGCGGAAAAAGTACGACGGTCTGGACGGCACGGAGCTTGCCATCTCCGAAAGTCAGGAGCGGATGGCGGTGGTGGTGTCCCCGGAGAACGCCGACTATATGATTGCCGCCGCTGAAAAAGAGAATTTAGAGGCCTATATTGTGGCAGTTGTCACGGCGGAACCCCGACTGACCCTCACCTGGGAGGGGGCTGTCATCGCCGACCTGCCCCGTAAATTTTTGGACTCCAACGGTGCCGCAAAGCACACGGCGGTAGCCGTCCCCGCCCCTAATATGGCGGAAAAATCCCCCAACAAGCTGTCTCTGAAAGAGCGGTTTGAGGCCCTCACCGGGGACGCGTCCTTCGCCTGCCAGCGGGGCCTTACCCAGCGGTTCGACTCCACCATCGGCGGCAGTTCAGTTTTAGTGCCCTACGGCGGAAAATATCAGCGCACCCCCACCCAGTCCATGGCGGCACTCCTGCCGGTGGGGCCGGGGAAAAAGACGGACACCTGCTCCGTGATGGCCTGGGGCTTTGACCCCATTTCCATGTCGGAAAATCCCTTCCGTGGGGCGGCACTCTCCGTGGTGGATTCCGTCTGCAAGCTGGTGGCAGCAGGGTGTGACCCCGCCGCCGCGTACCTGTCCTTTCAGGAATATTTTGAGCGTCTGCGGGACGAGCCCACCCGCTGGGGCAAGCCCTTTTCCGCGCTGTTGGGCGCGTTTTCCGCCCAGCTGGGTCTGGGTCTGGCGGCCATCGGCGGCAAGGACTCCATGTCCGGCTCCTTCCTTGATTTAGACGTGCCCCCCACCCTCATTTCCTTCGCCATCGCCCCGGAACAGGCCGGAAACGTCCGCTCCCCGGAATTCAAGGGGGCGGGGCACCCGGTGTACCTCTTTGCCACCCAAAATGACGATTATGAGAATCTGAAAACAGTGTGGGGCGGGTTTCATGCCCTCTCCGCCGCCGGCAAGGTCTGCGCCGCATGGGCGGTGGGCCGTGGCGGCATCGCCGAGGGCCTCCTCAAAATGGCAGAGGGCAACGGCGTGGGCTTCACATTAGACGGCAGTTTTCCGGCGGACGACCTCTTTGCCCCCGGTTATGGAAGTCTGCTGGCGGAGTGCTCTGAGGAAGTTCCCGGCGCGCGTCTGGTGGGCTACACCGCCGAGGGCGGCCTCACCTTTGGCGAGGTGAAATTGCCGACGGACTACGGTACCCGGTTTGAAACCGCCACCGCCGGCGTTTACCCCACCGCGCCCGGAGAAACCGCCGAAGCGCAACTGCCGGTTGCCACCATCAGCTGTGACCGTCGGGCCCCCATGGTCTGCAAAAACAAGGTGGCCATGCCCCGGGCGGTAATCCCCGTGTTCCCCGGCACCAACTGCGAGTACGACACCGCCAACGCCCTCTTAAAGGCGGGGATTCAGCCGGAAATTTTGGTGGTGCAGAATCTCACAGGCGACCTGCTCCGTCAGTCCGCAGAGGCCTTTGAAACTGCCATTTCCCGCAGTCAGATGATTGTCCTCCCCGGCGGTTTTTCCGGGGGCGACGAGCCGGAGGGCTCCGCCAAATTCATCTGCGCCTTTCTGCGGAACCCCGCCATCACCGACGCGGTGCACGACCTGCTCAAAAATCGTGACGGCTTGATGCTGGGCATCTGCAACGGTTTTCAGGCACTGATTAAATTGGGGCTGGTGCCCTACGGCGAAATTGTCCCCGTGACGGCGGACTGCGCCACCCTCACCTTTAACAACATCGCCCGGCACCAGAGCCGGTACGTCACCACCCGCATCTCCTCCGTCCAGTCCCCCTGGATGGCAAAATCGGCGGTGGGCGACCTCCACGCCATCCCGGTTTCCCACGGCGAGGGCCGGTTCGTCGCACCCCCCCAGCTGCTGGAAAAGCTCATTGCAAACGGGCAGATTGCCACCCAGTATGTAGGGTTGGACGGCGTGCCCTCCATGGACATTGAGGTGAACCCCAACGGGGCGGTCGCCTGCGTCGAGGGCCTCTTCTCCCCGGACGGCAGGGTGTTTGGCAAGATGGGACACTCGGAGCGGGCGGGGGACTTCATCGCGAAAAATATCCCGGGAAATAAGTACCAGCCCATTTTTGAGAGCGGCGCGTACTACTTCAAATAAGATAAAAGAAAAGAGGGAACCTCTATGGACGGAACGATTTTAGTGGTGGACGACGAGCCGGAAATTGCCGATTTGGTGGAGGTTTACCTCAAAAGCGAGGGACTTTCCGTCCTCAAATGCGGCAATGCCACCGACGCGCTAGCCTGCGTGAAGGAACACGACATTGATTTGGCGATTTTGGACGTGATGCTCCCCGATGTGGACGGCTTTACCCTCTGCGGCGAACTGCGGCGGGAGCACAGTTTCCCCGTGGTGATGCTCACGGCGAAGCAGGGCGACATGGACAAGATTACCGGCCTCACCATCGGGGCGGACGACTATCTCACAAAGCCCTTTAACCCCTTGGAGCTGGTGGCGCGGGTGAAAGCCCAACTCCGGCGGTACACCCGCTACAACGACCAGGAGCGGCCCTCTGCCGACGTGCTGGACTTTAACGGTCTGGTGCTCAGCCGCAG
>JAVXKN010000029.1:0-11497 GCA_036647315.1 Oscillospiraceae bacterium
CTTATACCGGGCCATAGCGTCGGTAGCCACGGTGCAGTAGGCGTGGCCGATGTGGAGCTTTGCCGAGGGGTAGTAGATGGGGGTGGTGATATAAAACGTGTTTTTATCCTTCATCGGAAATGACCTCCGTTACAAATTGAGTGGGGTGCTGGGTGCGGTAGAGGAGCGTCGTCACATTGGAAAGCTGATAGAGTACCGCCGAACCGTGGAGCAGCGCGGAAAACAGGTCCGCACCCGCCAAAGCCACTATGCCGAAATAAATTCCCATGAGGGAAAAGGCAATGGCGCACAGCGGCTTGCAGTACCCAAAGGCGAACCCTGTGACAAAGTAGGCGGAGAGCAGGGCGGAAACCACCGCTAAGGTACCGTAAACATAGCCCAGTATCACCGGGTTCCCCGACTGCATCAGATAGCTCACAAGCAGCCACAGGCAAGCACCAAAGGCGGGAATCAGGAGGTAGAGACTGTACTTTCCCTGCCGGCGGCCCTTGTAATTATTGCCCCCCATGATGAAATAGCTGGCAGCCATCATCAGGCAGAGGATGGAGAACACAAACCGCACAAGTTCGGTGTACATATGGCTGAAATACTGCCACATTCCCAGCAGTCCCGCCCCCAATATGAGCACCGCCGCCAGAACCATGGCGGAAAAATAGAGAACATGAGGGGCATAAAAGTTCTTGTCATAGTCCGCTTGGAATTCTGTTTTGCGGTAGGTGTAGGCGATGAAAATCGCCGCCACCGCCACCAAAACGGACAGACACATGAGGGAAATGGTGGCGGGCATCCCAGAAACAGATAGCCCTGTGTCCGGCTCGAAGGCGGTGCGCAGCTCCCAGTGCCGCAGGAAAAATCCGCCCACGCCCAACGCCACCGCCCCTGCGGGGAAAAGAAATTCTTTACGCAATGCAATCATCCTTTCGGAACAGTTCCGAAAAATTTACCGTAGCTTTGCAACATTTAGTTGTTCGCCGGCTCCAGGCTCTCCAAATATTCGTCGTAGGTCATCCGCTTGTCGATGAGTTTGCCCTCTTTGGTAAAGTCAAAGACCCGGTTTGCCACCGACTGAATCATCTGGTGGTCATGGCTGGCGAAGAGGACGTTGCACTTCACGTCGGCAAGGCCGGTGTTCAGCGCGGCGATGGACTCCAAATCCAAATGGTTGGTGGGCTGGTCTAACAGGAGGACGTTTGCCCCGGAGAGCATCATCCGGGAGAGCATACACCGCACCTTTTCGCCGCCGGAGAGGACTTTTACCTGCTTATACACGTCATCCCCGGAGAATAACATTCTGCCCAAGAAACCGCGGAGATAGGCCTCGTGAGGGTCGGAGGAGAACTGCCGCAGCCACTCCACCAGATTGTCGTTATTGTCGGTGAAGAATTTGGAGTTATCTTTGGGGAAGTAGGAATAGGTGGCGGTTTGCCCCCATTTGACGGTCCCCTCGTCCGGCTCCAATTCGCCGGTGAGAATCTGCATCAGGGCGGTGTGGGCGGCCTCGTTGTCGCCGACAAAAGCGATTTTATCGTCATGCCCCACGGAGAAAGTGACGTTATCCAGCACCTTCACGCCCTCCACGGTCTTGGAGACCTCGGTGACGAACACAATGTCCTTCCCCACCTCACGGTCGGGGGTAAAGCCCACCCAGGGGTAACGGCGAGAGGAGGCGGGCATATCCTCCGGGGCCAGCTTGTCGATGAGTTTCCGGCGGGAGGTGGCCTGCTTACTCTTGGACTTGTTGGCGGAGAACCGGGTGATAAAGTCCTGCAAATCCTTGATTTTTTCCTCAGCCCGCTTGTTTTGGTTCTTGAGCAGGTTCTGCATCAGCTGGGAGGACTCGTACCAGAAGTCGTAGTTGCCCACATACATGCGGATTTTATTGTAGTCGATGTCCACGGTGTGGGTGCAGACGGTGTTGAGGAAGTGGCGGTCATGGGAGACCACCATCACGGTGCCCTCAAAGTCCATGAGGAAGTCCTCCAACCAGTTCACCGCGTTAATGTCCAGGTTGTTGGTGGGTTCGTCCAGCAGGAGGATGTCAGGGGCACCAAAGAGTGCCTGGGCCAGCAGCACCTTGAATTTCAGGCGGCCGTCCAGGGTGTTCATCATGTCGCCGTGCATGGAGACAGAAATGCCCAGACCCTGCAAAATGCGGGAGGCATCCGATTCCGCCTCCCAGCCGCCCTTTTCCGCGAATTCGGCTTCCAGCTCACAGGCCAGCATCCCGTCCTCGTCGGTCATTTCCTCTTTGGCATAGAGCGCGTCCTTTTGCTGGCCAATCTCGTAGAGGCGGCGGTTGCCCATAATGACGGTGTCCATCACGGAAAAGCCGTCGTATTTGTTCTGGTCCTGGCTCAAAACCGACATCCGGGTGTTGGGCAGAATGGAAATTTCGCCGGAGGAGGGCTCCAACTCGCCGGAGAGCATTTTCAGAAAGGTGGACTTGCCCGCGCCGTTGGCACCGATGATGCCGTAGCAGTTGCCCTTAATGAACTGCAGATCCACATGGCTGTAAAGGGCGGACCCGCCGTATTGCAGTGATAAATCGCTGACTGTAATCATGTTTTTGCTCCTTAAAAATCGAAATTTTAACAATGGAGTGTATTATACCACATATAAAAAAGAAATGCTAGGAGGAAACTTGCGTTTTTACCGCCTTTTGTGGTACAATTTCCGAGAAGGAAGTGAGTAGGTGAGTCTCTTTTGCTGCCCCATTTGCGGCGGAACCTTGACCCGCAGTGAAAAAAGCTATCTGTGCCCCACCGGGCACTGCTACGATATCGCCCGGGAGGGGTACGTCCACCTGCTCCCAGTGAGCCAAAAGCACTCCAAAGACCCCGGCGACGACAAGAAAATGGTGCAGGGGCGCACCCGCTTTTTGGACGGCGGGTACTACGCCCCCCTGCGGGACGCGCTGTGCCGTTTGGCGACGGAATACACCGAAAACTACCCCCACATTTTGGACGCAGGCTGCGGCGAGGGGTACTACACCGGGGCCGTTGCCGATGCCCTTTTGGCGGCGGGAAAACACCCTCAAATCGCCGGAATCGACCTCTCCAAATCCGCCCTGCGGCACGCCGCCAGACGCACCCAAGGGGCGGAATTTGCCGCCGCCTCGGTGTATCATCTCCCGGTGGGGGAGGGCACTATCGACCTGATCCTAAACTGTTTTTCCCCTCTGGCACTGGAGGAATTTTTGCGGGTACTGAAGCCGGGGGGCAAGTTTCTCTACGTCGTCCCCGCCCCACGGCACCTGTGGCAGCTGAAAGAAGTTTTGTACGAAACCCCCTATGAAAACCCCTTATCTGACAGTGATTACGAAGGGTTTTTCCCCCTGGCTGTGACGGAGGTAAACGCCCAAATTCGCCTAGAAAACCAAGAGGCCCTCCGTGACCTCTTTCAGATGACCCCTTACTTTTGGAAGACCCCCAAAGAGGGGGCGGCGCGGCTGCTGGCGATGGACACCTTGGACACGGAAATCGCCTTTCGCATCCTTGCTTTTGAGAAAAAATAGCCCCTTTTTGGGCCCTTTTCGCATTTTGTTGCAAAAAGACTGGGATTGTGGTAGACTGACTAACAACAATCTATAAAAAATTGGAGATAACACGATGGACGAAACCACAGAGAGCACCCAGGCAGAAATCGTCTGCACAGACTACAAGGACATGAACCTGTCCCCGGAGGTCATGCGGGCCATTACCAAAAAGGGTTATGTCAAAGCCACCCCGGTTCAAACCCTTGCCATCCCTGAATTTATGGCGTGGAAAGACGTCATTGCCAAAGCCCCCACCGGCACCGGCAAAACCTTCGCCTTCGGCATTCCCATGGTGGAACATCTGACGCCGGGGTCTACGGACGTCCAGTGTCTGGTGCTGGCACCCACCCGTGAGCTGGCCATTCAAATCGAGGAGGAATTCCGCATCCTCTGCGAGTTCAAAGAGGGCGTGCGGGCGGTATGCCTTTACGGCGGTCAGCCCATCGACAAGCAGATTACCGACCTGAAAAAGAAACCCCAAATCGTTGTCGCCACCCCCGGCCGCCTCATGGACCACATGAAGCGGCGGACTGTCCGACTGGAAAACGTGGAAACCGTGGTGCTGGACGAGGCCGACCGGATGCTGGACATGGGCTTTATCCGTGACGTGACCCACATTTTGGATCTGATGCCCAAACGGCGCAATCTGGGCCTTTTCTCCGCCACCACCTCCCGTGAGGTGATGGATATTTCCTGGGTTTATCAGCGTGACCCGGTGGAAATCGTGGTGCAGGCCGACGAGGCCAATCGCCCGGACATTAACCAGTTCCGCATCGACCTGGATTCCCGTGATAAAAAGCTCTCCACCACGCTGGCCCTGCTGGAAAACGGCGGGTACGAGCGGTGCATCGCCTTTTGTAACACCAAAAACATGACCGACCGTCTGGCGGGCCTCCTCCATCAGAAGGGCATCGACGCGGAGTGCATCCACGGGGACATTCAGCAGCGGGTGCGGGAGCAGACCCTCAACAAATTCCGTGACGGCAAGCTGCGGGTGCTGGTGGCTACCGATGTGGCCGCCCGCGGTTTAGACATTGACGACGTGGACGCGGTATTCAACTACGACGTGCCCGACGAGATGGAATATTACGTCCACCGCATCGGCAGAACCGGCAGAGCCAAACGCCACGGCGTGGCGTACTCTCTGGTGGTGGGCATCACCGAGGCCATGAAGATGGACGACATCGCGAAAAACACCCACCAGAACATCACCCTGCTGAAATATGATTCCAATGGCTGCCTGCTGGAAGTGCCCAAGCCGGAGGTTTAACCCACCGCCTTTTTAATGATTCTTTCACTTTTCCGCAAGGACTTTTTAACTTCTTTTGCGTATACTGAGGGTACATTCAGAAAAGGAGAGGTTCTCATGAATACAGACTGCAAAAAACTTTACCGCACGGAAGGCCCCTATGCCAAGCTTGCTGGGGTTTGCGGCGGCGTGGCTGAATATTTCGGCATTGACCCCACCATGGTGCGGCTTTTATGGGTGGTTTTCTTTTTCCTTGGCACCGCCGGCTTTTGGGTCTATCTCGTCGCCGCCCTCATTATCCCGAAAAAGAGCCAGGTTTACCCCGGCTGCTGATTGCGCTGCTCTATTAAAACCGTTTTCCCCTACAAGGGGGAAAACGGTTTTCTTTTTGTTGCCTCGTTCCTTTCCGGCTACGGTGCGACTTGTTTTTTCTCCTGAGAACTGATACAATATAGTTTATTCTATACCTAATTGGAGGACACCGACTTGAAGGAGAACACCCGCCACATTGACCCCCGCGATATTGCCCGACAGGGGGACTTTTGCCGCCAAGTCGCCGCCCTCTTTGAAGGCCGCGCCGTGCCGCCGCTGGCCCGGGTGGAAACCTACGGCTGTCAGCAAAACGAGGCGGATTCCCAGCGGCTCATGGGCTATCTCGCCGCCATGGGGTACGGCTTTACCGACTGCCGGGAAAACGCCGACCTCATCCTCCTAAACACCTGCGCCGTCCGAGGCCACGCCGAAGACCGGGTGCTGGGAAACGTGGGTGCACTGGTCCACACCAAGGAGGGCCACCCGGGGCAAGTCATCTGTCTCTGCGGCTGCATGATGCAGGAACCTCAAGTGGCGGCGAAAATCAAGGAATCCTACCGCCATGTGGATTTGGTTTTTGGCCCCCACGCCCTGTGGCAGTTCCCGGAACTTTTATACACCCGGCTCACCCGAAAAGGGCGGGTTTTCAGCTGCGATGACGAGGCCGGCTCCATCGCCGAGGGGATTCCTACCCGGCGGACAGACCGGCACAAGGCCTGGGTCTCCGTCATGTACGGCTGCAACAATTTTTGCTCCTACTGCATCGTCCCCTACGTCCGGGGCAGGGAGCGTTCCCGCACCCCGGAGGACATTTTGGACGAGGTGAAAACCTTGGCGGCGGCGGGATACAAGGAAATTAACCTGCTGGGTCAAAATGTCAATTCCTACGGCAAGGATTTGGACTGCGGCATGAATTTCGCACAGCTTTTGGAGCAGGTGAACGCCGTCCCCGGCGAGTTTCTCATCCGCTTTATGACAAGCCACCCCAAAGACGCGTCCTTGGAGCTGTTTGACACCATGGCCCGGTGCGAAAAAGTTGCCCCCCACCTCCACCTCCCCTTTCAGGCGGGGAGCAGTCGGGTGCTCACCGCCATGAATCGGGGGTACACCCGGGAGGGGTACTTGCAGCTCGTGGCAGAAGTGCGGAAACGCATCCCCCAAATTGTCCTCACCTCCGACGTGATTGTGGGATTTCCCGGGGAAACTGCCGCCGAATTTGAGGAGACCCTCTCCCTCTTAGAAGAAGTGGGGTTTGACGCGCTGTACACCTTTATTTTCTCCCCCCGGGAGGGCACTCCGGCGGCAGATCTCCCCGACCCCATGCCACCGGCGGAAAAGTCCCGAAACTTCCAGCGGCTCTTAGACGTTCAGAACGAAATTTCCCGCAAAAAGCAGGAGGCCTATGTGGGGCAGACCCTGCGGTGCCTCATCGACGGCACTTCGGAGGACCCCCGCAACAATTTGGATGCCCGCACGGCGGGGGGCAAGCTGGTTCACCTCACCGGGGACCCCGGTCTGGTGGGACAGTACCGGCAAATTCACATTGATTCCGCGTCCACCTGGGCACTGCTGGGGACGCTGACGTAGGACGAGGGATGCCCTCATCCGCCCGTAGGGGAAAGGCTAAACGATTAGGAAGGGGTGTTCACCATGGCAAAAGAAAAAACGGCTGACGAGGCCGCCCAGATTACGCCCATGATGCGCCAATATTTCACCATCAAGGAGCAGCACCCCGACTGTATCCTGTTTTTCCGTCTGGGCGATTTTTACGAGATGTTCCACGACGATGCCAAGGTGGCCTCTCAGGAATTGGACTTAACCCTCACCTCCCGCGACCGCTCTAAGCCTTTGGACGAGCGCACCCCCATGTGCGGCGTGCCTTACCACTCCGCCGAGGCCTATATCGCAAGGCTCATCGCCAAGGGGTACAAGGTTGCCATCTGTGAGCAGATGGAGGACCCGGCACTGGCACAGGGGCTGGTGGACCGGGACATTATCCGCATCGTCACCCCCGGGACGGTGATTGCCTCCTCCATGCTGGACGACACCCGCAACAACTTTATCTGCTCCATCTACTGGGATTCCGCAGACGCGGGCATCTCCTTTTGCGATATTTCCACCGGCGAGTGCTGCGCCACGTCCTTTAACGGCGAGGAGCGGTTGGAGCACCTGAAAAACGAACTCTCCCGCTTTTCCCCCCGTGAGGCCGTCCTCTCCGACGGGGCAAACAGCGAAACGGCACTGATGGCCTTCCTCAAAGGCCCCTTAGACTGCCACTGCGAGGCATTGGGGGAGCGACCCTACCACCCCGACACCGCCCGGGTGCTGGTGACGGAGCAGTTTTCCGCCCAGATGGGGGAACTGGAAACCGGCCTTGACCCCGCCATTCAGGCCACCGGCGGGCTGATTTCCTACCTGCGTGAAACTCAAAAAACCGACCTCTCCCACATCGCCACTTTGAATTTTTACACCGAAACCCAGTTTATGGAACTGGATTATACCGCCCGGCGCAATTTGGAACTCACCGAAACCCTCCGCAGCAAGGAGAAAAAAGGCTCCCTTCTGTGGGTGCTGGACAAGACCAAAACCTCCATGGGCCACCGGCTCATCCGCGCATGGCTGGAACGGCCCCTCCTCTCACCGGTGCAAATCGGCAAGCGGCAGGAGGCGGTGGGGGATCTGTTCGGGGACGCTATCGCCCGGGACGAGCTGTCCGCCGTCCTCAAAGAAATAACGGATTTAGAGCGGCTCATCGGCAGACTGGTCTACGGCACCGCCGGGGCGCGGGACTTAGTGTCCCTAGGGCTGGGGCTTTCCAAACTGCCGGATTTGCGGCGGCTGCTGGCCCCCTTTGGCTCCTCCCTCTTAAAGTCCCTGTCGGAAAAGCTGGACGATTTGCCCGACCTGCGCGCCCTCATCGGAAACGCTCTGGTGGACGAACCCCCCTTTAGCATCCGTGAGGGTGGCTTCATTCGGGACGGCTACAACGCGGACGTGGATGCCCTGCGGGACATTATGAAAAACGGCAAGGGCATGGTGGCGGCGGTGGAGGCCAAAGAGCGGGAGGCCTCCGGCATCAAAACTCTGAAAATCGGCTACAATCGGGTGTTTGGCTACTATATTGAAGTCTCCAAATCCAACTACGATCAAGTCCCGGAGCGGTACATCCGCAAGCAGACGCTGGTAAGCTCCGAGCGGTTTATCACCCAGGAACTGAAAGAATTGGAGCACACCATCCTCTCCGCCGAGGACAAAATTACCGCTCTGGAGTACCAATTATTCACCGACCTGCGGGCGCAAACCGTCTCTAAGGTGTCGGAAATTCAGGCGGCTGCCAGTGCCGTTGCCCAGGTGGACACCCTCAATTCTTTTGCCACCGTGGCGGCGGAAAACCGCTATTGCCGCCCCCAGGTGGACTTGTCCGACGCGCTTGAAATCGCCGACGGCCGCCACCCGGTGGTGGAGAAAATGCTGAAAAACAGCCTCTTTGTCCCCAACGACACCCACATGAACGGCACGGACAACACCCTCATGATGATTACCGGCCCCAATATGGCGGGTAAATCCACCTATATGCGTCAGGTGGCGCTCATTGTTTTGATGGCCCAGATGGGCTCCTTTGTGCCGGCAAAGTCCGCCCGCATCGGCATGATTGACCGGGTTTTCACCCGCATCGGTGCCTCCGACGACCTCTCCGCCGGCCAGTCCACCTTCATGGTGGAGATGACGGAGGTGGCGGAGCTTCTCAAGCGGGCCACCAATAAAAGCCTGCTGATTTTAGACGAAATCGGCAGGGGCACCTCCACCTACGACGGCATGAGCATCGCCCGGGCGGTGCTGGAATACTGCGCCGACAAAAAGCGGCTGGGGGCGAAAACGTTATTTGCCACCCACTACCACGAGTTAACCGTCCTAGAGGGGCAGATTTCCGGGGTGCAAAACTACAACATCGCCGCCAAAAAGAAAAAGGACGACATTATTTTCCTGCGGAAAATCGTCCGGGGTGCCGCCGACCAGAGCTACGGCATCGAGGTTGCCAAGCTTGCCGGTGTGCCGGAGCGGGTGCTGGTTCGCGCCCGGGACATTTTGGAGGAGCTGGAGGCAGGCCGGGGGGACATTCTCCCCCACGCCGCCCCGACACAGACCCCCCAGATGGGCATGGGCGACCTAGGGGCGGAGCGGGTAGCGGAGGTTCTGCGGAGCACCGCGGTGGACACCCTCACCCCCATTGAAGCCCTCAACTTGCTGTACGAACTCAAAGGAAAATTGTAGAAAGGAGACCCAACTTATGTCTGCTCGTCGTGTTTGGCGGCCCCAGCTCACCTCCGCGGAACAGCGGCAGGGTTGGGTGTTCTTTTTTCTCTATCTCTTAGTGTTTCCCGTTCTCCTCCCCATGATTTTGAAGTTGCTGGATGAGCGGTGGGAGGTTTACGCGCGCAGTGCCGCTGTTTCCAGCGCGATTTACTATCTGATCATCGCCGTACTTGTCATGGCGGGGTTTTTCTCCTTTCTGCTCCACGCCTTTTCCCTCTTTTTAGACTGGCTGCCGGAGAATTTATTTGCCATGGGCACCGGCCTGGTGGGGGCGGCGGTGGGCTGTGTCCTGGTCTCCCTCATTCCGCTCCCCATGGCCCTGCCGCTCCTCACCGATTACCCCCAGCAGTACGCCATCTCCCCCGGTGCCACCATCGCCATCGTGGTGCTCCTGCGGCCTCTGGTGGACGAAATTCTGTTCCGGGGTCTGCTGTTCGGGTCCCTGCGGAAATGCAGTCGGTTTCTGGCCTACGCCGTTTCCACGCTGGCCTTTTCCCTCTGCAGCGTGTGGCAATTCGTCCCGCTTTACGGCTTTTCCTACCTGCTTTTGGGGGTTTTCTACATCCCTCTGGGGCTGGCATTTACTTGGAGCTACGATAACGGCGGCTCGGTTTGGAGCCCCATTCTTCTGCACATGGCCTGCTCCGGCATCGCTTTGGCTCTGATTTTACACTAAAAGGAGGGGAATTTTATGCCGCGTATCCAGCAGTTATCCCCCCATGTCGCCGACCTAATTGCCGCCGGCGAGGTGGTGGAACGCCCCGCCTCCGTGGTGAAAGAACTTTTAGAAAACGCCATTGACGCAGGGGCCGCCGCCATCACCGCCGAAATTGCCGGAGGGGGCATGACCCTCATCCGCGTCACCGATAACGGGGGCGGCATCCCGGCGGAGGACGTGCAGACCGCCTTTCTCCCCCACGCCACCAGCAAGCTCCACTGCGAGCAAGACTTGGAGGCCATCGGCACTCTGGGCTTTCGGGGCGAGGCGTTGGCGGCCATTGCCGCCGTCTCCCGCATTGAACTGATGACAAAAACGGCAGACGCGCAAAACGGCACCGCCCTCACTATCGAGGGGGGCACCATTTTGGAGCAGGAGGAGGCGGGCTGCCCGGAGGGCACCACCATGGTGGTGCGGGATTTGTTCTACAACACCCCGGCACGGCTCAAATTCATGAAGCGGGACGTGGCGGAGGGCGCGGCGGTATTCGCCGTAGTGCAACACGCCGCCCTGTCCCACCCGGAAATTTCCTTTACCTTTTTGCGGGACGGCAAAAACGAGCTCCACACCCCCGGGGACGGCGCGTTGAAGTCCGCCCTTTATAGCGTTTTGGGCCGAGACATCGCCTTGGGCTTCACCCCTGTCACCGGCAGTGGCGAGGGGATTTCCGTTGCCGGTTTCACCTCCCTCCCCGCCTGCTGTCGGGGCACCCGGGGGTATCAGCACTTTTTCGTCAACGGCCGCTATGTGAAAAGCCGCACCATGATGGCGGCGGTGGAGGAGGCCTACAAAAACCAGAAGATGGTGGGCAAATTCCCCGGCTGCGTCCTGCAGCTGACCATGCGGCTCTCCGCCGTGGACGTGAACGTCCACCCCACCAAAACCGAAGTGAAATTTGTCAGCGACAAGGCTGTTTTCGACGGGATTTATTATAGCGTCCTGTCCTCCTTGGGGGAGGGGAACACCCGCCCCGCCGCCGTTTTAGCCCCGCCACAGCCCCTTGAGCGAGCGGCGATACAGCAGACTATGACCCTCCGTGACATTCAAACCCCCGGCTCCCATGAGGTCTATTACGCAAAACCCGCCACTGTTTCCCACGTTGAAACCCCCGCACAGCGGAATTTCGCTCCCGCCCCGGAACCCGCCGCAATCCCAACCCCGACGGCATCTGCTCCGCCCATTGAGCAAACCACGACCCCCGCACTCCCGTGGCGACTGGTGGGGGAGGTGCTGAACACCTACATCATCGTAGAGCAGGGGGAAACCGTCCTCTTCATCGACAAACACGCCGCCCACGAGCGGATGCAGTTCGATAAACTGAAAGCCGCCGGGTACCGCCCCATGGCCCAGCAGCTTTTAACCCCCTTGG
>JAVXKN010000030.1:0-11308 GCA_036647315.1 Oscillospiraceae bacterium
CCTGAGAGAGCACCCGCTACCGATAGACCCAAGGTCATTCCCCCGGAAATGCCGGGATAGACCGCGTCGGCAATCAGACCCACAAAGAGCCCGAAGCCCGCGCCGGCGGCCGCCCCCTCTTTCACCGCCACGGCGATGGCCGCCAGAGGCAGCAGCAGGGGCACGATTCCAAAAAGGGGCAGGCGGTTGAGAATCATGGTCTCAAAAATCCAGACAGGGAGCACCCCCAGCCCATAGAGAAACCACTTGAAGATGAAATCCTGCCGGGTCACGAAACCACCACCCTTCTGAATAAGTCGGAAAAAGACGGGGACAGTGAGCGTCTCCGTCCTATTCTACGATGTCAAAACTCTTAATGACAAAAACCTGCTTCAGCCCGCCCAAATCCGCGGTGGGAGCCACCACGGCGTACCGATTCATGCCGGAGGCATCGGTGTGGACGGATAAAACCTCACCCGCCACCAGACCGGAGGGATAAACGCCCCCCTTGCCTGAGGTGAGCACTACGTCGCCGGCGATGAGTTTGGTGCTTTCCGGCAGATAGGTCAGCTTGAGACGACCCTCCCCCATGAGGGCGAAATCCCCCTCTAAAATGGCGGCGGAATCCGTCCGACCTACCAGACCGCCAATCTCGGTGGCGGTGTCCACCAACGTGCTGACGGTGGCCCAGTTGAGGCCCACCTCGGTGACGATGCCCGCCAGATTGCCGTAGGCATCAATGACGCAGTCGTTTTTCTCCACGTCGGAGGAGGTGCCCTTGCTGATGGTGACGGTGGAGGCCCAGTTGGAGGTGCTGCGGGCGGTAATGGTGGCGGCCTCAAAGACAAAGTCCGCCCGCTTTTCCTGAAGCTTTAAGAGTTCACGATAATTTTCATTCTCACGGCTGGCGGCTTCGCCCTCCCGCGCCTTTTTAGACATATCGGACAGCTCTTTCTGCAGCCGGTCCACCTCCGCCTGCAGGCGGTCTACCTCGTAGGCACGGTCGTAAAAGCCCTCCATCCAGTCCCCTACGGCGGAAACGCCGTTCCGAATGGGGGTGGTGACAACGCCGAAAAAGTTGGTGATGGGCCCGGTGCCGCTGATGGTGAGGGAGACCACCAGGGCAATGGCCGCCAGCAGTCCCGCCGCCAGGAGGGCAAGACCGCCGCTACGCTTGAAAAAATCCTTCAAATGGTGTCACCTCCTGATGGATAAAATAGCCGATGTAGGGCGAGGGGGGTTATCGCCCCGCCGCCAGCTTCATGGGATTCACGCCGAAGCCCTCTAAAATCTTGCCCAATCGGGCCACGGGTAATCCCATAACGTTGGGATAATCCCCGGTAATTTCGCTGACAAATAAGGCACCGTAGCCCTGAATTCCGTAAGACCCCGCCTTACCCATAGGCTCCCCGGTGGAGATGTAGTCGTCTATCTCCTCCTCGGTAAGCTCCCGAAAGGTGACGGTAGTGACCTCGTGCTGGGTGACAATTTCGCCGTTACAGAGGACGGTGAGGCCGGTGTACACCTGATGCCGCCCGCCGGAGAGGGCGGAAAGGGTTTTGAAGGCATCCATCTCGTCGTTGGGCTTGCCCAAAATGGCACCCTCCAGAGTGACAATGGTGTCGGCGGCGATGATGAGCGCGTCCTCCCCCTGGGTTTCCCCTACGGCGGTAGCCTTTTGGAGAGAAAGGCTCTCCACAATTTCCGCCGGGGACAGGCGGGTGTCCGTCACCTCGTCAATGTCGGGGGAAATCACCTTGAAATTGCGAATCCCCATCCGCTCTAAGAGCTCTTTTCGTCGGGGGGAACCGGAGGCCAGAATGATGTCCATAGATTGTATCCTTCCTTTACGTTCCAGTAGAGCCAAATCCGCCGTTCGAGCGGGCGGTGTCGTCCAGTTCGGAAACCACGGTTACGGTGGGATGCGCCACAGGCACCACCGCCAGCTGGGCAATGCGGTCGCCGTTTTGAATGGTGTAGGGGTTGTGGGACAGGTTGGTGAGGCCCACGGAAATCTCCCCCCGATAGTCGCTGTCAATGACCCCCACGCCGTTAGAAAGGGAGATGCCGTGCTTCACCCCCAGCCCACTGCGGGCAAAGACCAGAGCCATATAGGCCCCGGAGGGCAGAGAAATGGCGATGCCGGTGGGAATCATGGCCAAATCGCCGTGGTTTAAGGTGAGTGGCTCATCCAAACAGGCGGACAAATCCATGGCGGCGGCACCGTCGGTACCGTAGGCGGGGACTTTGGCGTTTTCCCGCACAAGCTTTAGGTTCAACTTCATAAGTTACTCCACATCTCGATAGTAGAGCCCACGGGTGTACTCGTTGGGCTCCCAGTTGCCGCGGTTTAAGTACCGCTCCGTCACCCGGACGCACTCGAAGGCGTTTTCCGTGGTGAACAGCAGGCGGGCGGAGGTGAGGCCGATTTGCTGGTAATCCGACTGTTTATCCGCCAGATATAATTTTTGGGAATTGAGAATTTCGTTTCGGCAGCCCGGGGCTTTAATCACCGGGAAGAAGATGCCCTTCCGGTCCACCAGTCGATTATTATTGTCGCAGGAGCAGCGGCCGGTTTCGTTTTTGATGATGCAGTTTTCCGTAATCATCAGGGGCAAACGGCCGTAAACAATGGCTTCTAAGGGCAGAGCCTTAGATAAGTCCCGAATTTGGGCGAATTTCAGCTCAAAGGAGGCGGTGGCACTCTGAAAGCCCAGACGCTTGAATTCTTTGAGCGTCTGGGAATTGTAGACCCCCAGACCGAAATCGCCGTGCATGGTAAAGTCCAGCCGCTTGCACAGAGGGACGTGGCCCCAGTTGGAGACCAGCGCGTCCGTGATGCCCAAGCTCTTGCAGATTGCCAGCTGTTCTTCCAGCTTTTGTGCCTCGCAGTCCGCCACAATGCGGGGGAGGGTAACGCCCACAGAAACCCCCTGCTTTTGTGCCATTTCAATGACCTCCGGGTGCTTTGCAATCTCCAAAGCGGGGAGATAAATAAGCCCTTGTGCCAGAGCGGCAAGCTCCGGGGTAAGCTGCGCCGCTTTGTAGAGGGACATGGTGAGTAGGGGCGGCTGGGTGGGGTTTTCGTACCGCACGCCGGGGTGAAACTCCTCGTGACGGCGGGGGGGCAGGGCAGTCCGCTGGGCGGACAGCTCCTCTAAAACGTTTCGGCGCAAGGCGTTGAGGGCGGACACAGGGACAGAGAGCCCCTCCTCCACCAGCGCGGTGGCTTTGGTGCAGAGATAGGGGGTGCCCCCGGTTTTGGAGAGTTGCTCCTCGGCGGTTTCGCGGGTCAAGGGCTTGTTGCGAGCCTCTTCGGGAACGTCGCCGGCGGCGGTTACTACCCGGCCCTTTTCGTCCTCCACACCCACCTGCAAAGGCTCCCCGGCCTTCACCATGGCATAGAGTTTTACGGGGACCCGTGAGGTCTCCTTTTGGTAGCTGGCCCGGGCGGCGGCAAAGAGTTCCTTTGTCTCCGGGGCATCCTCTCGAACGCCGAACATCTCCGGGCCCTGCTTATCGGTATAGTAGCCGTCGGTGAAGCCGCTGCGGGAAAAAGCGTCCTCCAAATCCCGCAGCTCCTGCTGTGTGGGTTCTCTCCCCTCTTTGAGGGCAGCAGCGTAGATGCGGGTGACGATGGCGACGTATTCCGGCCGCTTCATTCTGCCCTCAATCTTGATGCAGGAAACCCCCAGCTTTTGCAGCTCCGCCAGGTGCCCCGCCAGAGACATATCCTTGAGGGACAGGGGGTAGCCGTTTGCCTTGTCACCCCAGCCGTACTGCAGGCGGCAGGGCTGGGCGCAGAGACCCCGATTGCCGCTGCGGCCCCCTAGTACGGAGGAGAAAAAACACTGGCCGCTGTAACACATACACAGCGCGCCGTGGACGAATACTTCGATTTCGATGGGGGAGTTGGCGCAGATGTAGCTGATGGCATCCCTTGTCAATTCCCGGGAGAGTACCGCCCGGGTCATCCCCAAATCGGCGCACTCCTTCACCCCATCCAGCGAGCAGACTGTCATCTGGGTGGAGGCGTGGAGGGGGAGATCCGGCACGGTCTGCCGCAGCATCCGGGCAACGCCCAAATCCTGCACCAGTACGGCGTCCGCGCCCAAATCGGAGGCCTCCCGCGCCAAGAGAGCGGCGGGGGGCAGCTCCCGGTCGGTGAGGAGGGTGTTCAGCGTCAGATAGACCTTGGTGTCCCGCTCATGGCAATAGGAAACCGCCGCCGAAAACTCCTCTTTGGAAAAGTTTTTGGCGTTGCGGCGGGCGTTAAAGTCCCCATATCCCAAATAGACGGCCCCTGCGCCGTTTTGGACGGCAGCAGTCACCGACTCCATGGAGCCGGCAGGGGCAAGCAGTTCCATCATGCTAAAATCCTCAATTACTTCTTATTCTGCAGCTTAAAAATCTCCCGCTTGGACTCCGAGAGTTCCAGCTTTAATTTGGTGGCTTCTTCCAAGTATTCCTTCAGCTGGCGGCGGAGGTTTTCCGAGGCCTCAGTCTCACGGAAATATTCCTCGGCGATATTCATGCAGGCCAGCACAACCCCATCGGTTTGTGACACATGGGCGCTGTCCAGCACCTCGCGGATTTTGCCGTCCACATGGGCAGCTACCTTCTGGGTGTAGCCGTCGTCCTGATCGGCAAGTAAGGTGTATTCGGAGCCTGCAATGGTTACGGTGATGTGGTTTTTCATGGTAGCGCCTTCCTTTCCTATTGCGGTACGGGGGACAGAATGGTCCCATTTTTTGATAGATACTATATTATAACATAGAACGACAAAAATAAAAATGAATTTTTGTCTTTTCTTCCGAAGAGGGGCTTTTGTCGGGAAAACGCAAAAAAATCACCACAGAGGGAGCCGGTCAAACGACCTTTTTGCTCCGCTATGTGGTGGCGGGATGCGTTATGGCGCGGGCTTTTGGGAAACTTCCGGCGGGAGATTTTTGAGATAGTCTCCGATGGTTCCCCCGGTGGCGGTTCCAAAGGCTTTTGCGGCGGCTACGGCACTGGCTAAGGTGTCCCCATGACTGCCCACCTCCAGCAGGAGCGAGCCGGGGGAGAGCTGCTGATAATAGTGGGAGGCCCGCAGGTCTACTCCCCGGCAAAGTTTGGGCGCGTCCCTGTCCAGCCCCGCCTGCAGAGCCTCCGCAAAGGCCTTGTTTTGCGCAAAATTGGGGTGGAGATTTTTCTGGTTACTCCCCACCACCACCAGCACCCGCGCGCTCCCCTGGGGGCCGCTGTCGGCGGTGCAGGCCACGGAGCCGTCATTGTTGTAGAGGGCATCCCGGTGGACATCGAACACCACTTTGATGGAGGGATATTTTTTCAAATAGGCTGTGACAGCGGCGGAAGAGCGGGTATAGGAGCCGCTGTATTTGGGGTAGTCGTAAATTTCGCGGTCGTGGAGGACGGTGAAGCCCGCCCCGCCGTAAACCTCCGCCAGCGCGTCCCCCACCGCCACCACGTTGAAGTGGGGGTCGGTGGTGCGGTAGGAATCGCTCTCGGCGTAGGGGGTTTCCGCCGTGGGGGAATAGGCCTCGGTGGTGTGGGTGTGGACGATTAAAATTTGGGGCCCGGAGCCGGTGCCGGTGAGTACCGGCAAGATGGGGGTGGGGGTAGGTGGGGGCGTTACGTCCAAAGCGGGCGGTGGCGATGTCTCCGCGTCTTGAGCCGCCAAAAAGTCCGCCACTTCGTCCCTGCCGCCCGTTAAGCGGGCGGACTGCCCCAGTACCAGCCTGTCTAAAAGGGACAAGGAGGCCAGCGGTCCCTCCGCCACCGGGCCCGCGCCCAGCTCCGCCATCAGCGCGGCCTCTACAAAGTCGGCGTTCTCCCCCAACTGGGTCAGCCGGGCTGAGGCCGCCCCCATGTCGGCGGTGAGGGTTAAGACCCAAAGCGTCACCACCGCCAGAAAAAAAGCCACGCTCCGCCGCAATATCCGGCTCCACTGCATGTCCGTCTCCCCCTTTTTTAGGCTATGAGAAAAGGTATGCGGCGGGGGCCACTGCTAGAACCACTCCCCCCGGTGAGATACTTTGAAGTTCAAAGTATCTTGACAGGGGGCAAATTTTGCTGTATGATACAAACTACTTTGAAATTCAAAGTAGTTTAGAACGCAGAGGAGGTACCCCCATGAAGGACTACGAAAATCAGCTCAACGACTTTCTGGTGACGGTGTTTAACGACATTCTCAAAACCGAGGAACAGTGTCTGGCCAAGGACTTGCCGGATTTGTCCCTCCGGGAGCTCCACGTTGTGGAGGCGGTGTGCGCCGCGTCAGAGGGCAAGGGGGACGACCGTGCCGCCGCCATTGCCGCCGCCCTGCGGGTGACGGCGGGGAGCCTTACCATTATGGTAACGGCGTTGGAGAAAAAGGGGTACTTAGAGCGTCGCCGTGACGGGGCAGACCGCCGGGGCATCCATCTGGTGCCTACCCAGCGGGGGCTGGAAGCGGGGGCCATCCATCGGGAATTCCACAAAAACATGGTGGCGGGCATCTGCGAAACCCTGCCGGAGCAAGACCTAGAGGGTCTGGTGCAGGGCCTGACGCGGCTTGCCGATTTTTTTGAAACGAGTAAGGAGAACTAACCTATGATTCGGATTATCACAGACAGCACCAGTGACCTTTCCGCCCAAGATGCCAAAAAATTGGGCATTGATATTGTGCCTCTCACCGTCCACTTTGGGGAGGAATCCTATCGGGACGGGGTGGAGATTACCCCCACGGAATTTTTTGAAAAGCTGAGTAAAGCGGCGGAACTGCCCACCACCAGCCAGATTAACCCGGAGGAATTCATCGCCAAATTTCAGAGTTATGTGGATGCCGGGGACGAGGTGGTGGGGATTTTCCTCTCCTCCGACCTGTCGGGCACCTGCCAGTCTGCCCACATCGCGAAAACCGCGGTGGGTGGCGAACGGGTTTTCGTGGTGGATTCCCGCACCGTCACTTTCGGGCTGGGCCTGCTGGTGACAGAGGCCTGCCGGTTGCGGGACGAGGGCCAATCTGCCGCGGAAATCGCAGCGGAGTGCACCCGTCTGACGGGGAAAATTCGGCTCTTTGCCGCGTTAGATACCCTCAAATACCTGAAAATGGGGGGCCGCATCTCCCCCACCACCGCCATGGTGGGCGGACTTTTGGGCATCTCCCCCATCGTTTCCGTAGCGGAGGGCAAGGTGGAGGCGGCGGGAAAGGCCAGAGGCCGAAAGGGTGCCATCGGCTGGATTGCCAAGACCATGGAGACCTGTCCGCCGGACTTAACCTACGGCATCGCCTTCGGCCACACCGCCGCCCCGGAGGCCATGGCGGAGTGCATGGCCCGGTTCCCGGAGCTTATCGGGGCGGCACCTTTTGTCATTACCGGGGAAATTGGCAGCGTGGTGGGTACCCACGGCGGCCCCGGTGCCGCAGGCATCGCCTATTTCGAGAAATAGCGTGTAATCCCCCTATTCTTTTTTCGTTTTCATGTTATAATAACATTAGGATAATATGATTCTACTAAAAGGGGGCACCCACATGGAGCATCACGAATTACCCTGGCGGGAGCGGGGGCGGCTTTGGCTGCGTCTCGGGGTACGGATTCTGATTTATTGCGCGGTGGCGCTGCTGCTGTTTTACGTTCTGCCGCCGGTGCTGGGGCTTTTTATGCCCTTTGTGGTGGCGTTCATCATGGCGTGGCTCCTCAATCCCCTTGTAAAATGGATTCAGAAAAAAACCAAAGCCCCCCGGGGGCTCATTTCCCTCCTGCTGATTCTCCTCCTCTTTGGGGTGTTTTCCGGGCTACTGGTGGGCTTTGGGTACACCATTGTCAACGAAATTCGCACCTTGGCTGCCAACTGGGAGAGCATTTGGGCCAGCTTCAAGGGGGTCTTTGACAGCCTCTCCCTCCTCCTCACCGATGCCTTCAAAATTCTCCCCGACGACATGGCACAGCAGGCTCTGGCTCTGATGAACCAGTTTGTCCAGTGGCTGCAGAACCTCATTCCCACCATTTTGGGAACGCTGGCAGGGAACGCCGGCAACTTCGCCATGAGCATCCCCGCCTTCGTGGTGGCGGCGGTGATTTTCGTCATGGGCTGGTACTTTATCGCCGCGGATTACCCTCACATTCGCTTTGTACTCACCGACCACCTGCCCCCGGAATTTCGCATTTTCATGGGCAAGGTGAAGGGAACCGCGCTGGGTGCCTTTGGCGGCTGGCTGAAAACCCAGGTGATTATCGCCTGTGTGGTTTTCCTCATCTTGCTGGCGGGCTTTATGATTATCGGTCAGGGGTACGCCCTGCTGCTGGCGTTTATGCTGGCGATTTTGGATCTCATCCCCATCGTGGGCTCCGGCACCATTATGATTCCATGGGCGGTGATAGACCTTTTTACAGGCAACTACCGCCACGCCATTGAGCTGATGGTTATTTGGGGCGTTTTGGCCCTGTTCCGCCGGATGGCGGAGCCTAAAGTGTTGGGCGACCAGACCGGCCTGCCCCCCATTCTGTCTCTGGTGGGTATCTTTATCGGTATGCGTCTGGGCGGCGTGTTCGGCATGATTGTGGGGCCCATTCTCCTCATGGTGGTCATCAATATCGCCAAGGGCGGCCTCTTTGACGGCCTGCTGGCGGACCTGCGCCTAGCCCTCTCCGACACCACGGCCCTCCTAAAAAATCGGCCCCATGAAGAGGACAAAATCGCGGCAGAAGAGGTCCAACAAGAGGTGGAGCAGGAGCTGAAAACTGCCCAGACCCCAAAGACGGCTGGGAAAAAGAAAAAGTAATCGTTCAAGAAACCTTCTTTTTGTTTTCATATTTTAGACATAAATATAGGGTATTCTACTACCATAGCAAAGGGGAACACCCCTCACACGAGACAAAAGGAGCGAAACTTTGATGTATTACAACGACTATAATCGCCAAAACGACCACTGGGACGACGGGCGGTCCCCGCTGAACGATATTCCACCCGATCCCTCCATGACACAGCCCATTTTCCAGAAGAAAAAGCGGGTTTGGCCCCGTGTGGTGGCTCTGGCACTGGCGGTGGTGCTTTTGGGCGGCGGTGCCGGCGTAGGCGGCGCGTTGCTGACAAACCGGCTCACCACCGGCAACACCACCCTCTATCAGGGCGACCGCGCCCCCACGGTGGTCAATATTTCCAAGCTGGGCACCAACAAAGTGCTCACCATCCCCGAGGTGTACGCCTCCAACGTGAACTCCGTCGTCGGTGTCACCGTGGACTTCATCACCACCAACTACTTCGGTCAGACCGTCAGCGCGGCGGCGGCAGGCTCCGGCTTTGTCATCAGTAACGACGGCTATATTTTGACCAATTACCACGTCATTTCCAACAACGGCACCCTGGCAAAGTCCATCAAGGTCTCCTTCGTGGACGGCACCTCCTACGAGGCCCAGTTTATCGGCGGTCAAGAGGAAAACGACATCGCGGTATTAAAGGCCAAAGATGCCAAGAACCTGCAGCCCGTCATTTTCGGTTCCTCTGAGGACATGAAGGTGGGCGAGGCGGTGGTTGCCATCGGCAATCCTTTGGGCGAACTGACCTTCACCCTCACCGAGGGCGTTGTCTCCGCCAAAGACCGGAACATTTCCATGAGCGACGGCACCGTCATGAACATGATTCAGACCAACGCCGCCATCAACTCCGGCAACTCCGGCGGCCCCCTCTTTAACACCTACGGCGAGGTCATCGGCATCACCTCCGCCAAATTCTCCAACAACGGCAGTGCCCAGGCCTCCATCGAGGGCATCGGCTTCGCCATCCCCATTAACGACGTGGCGGGCATGGTGAAGGACATTATGCAGAACGGCTACGTCACCGGCAAGCCCTACATGGGTATCACCGTCCGCACGGTGGGCACCGATGCCCAGCAGTACGGCATCCCCGCCGGGGCCTACGTTCAGGCGGTAGCCGCCGACACCTGCGCCGCCAAGGCGGGGCTCAAGTCCGCCGACGTGATTACCAAAATTGACGACGTGGCGGTAGACAGCTCCGCCACCCTCATCGCCGAAAAGAACAAGCACAAGGCGGGGGACACGGTGAAACTGGAAGTCACCCGTGGGCAGGAAAAGCTGACCCTCACCCTCACCTTCGACGAGTCCACCCCGGAGAGCGACGCCAAGGCTCAGGCGGATTTGGAGCGGCAGGAAAAGGCCCTGCAGGAGCAGCAGAAACAGGAGCAAAACCAGCAGAATCAGCAAAATGTCCCCCAGTACCCCGGCAACATCCCCTGGCCTTTTGGGGATATGTTCGGCTGGTAAACGAAACTGAAAAAACCAGCGGGAAAGCATAACGCTTTCCCGCTGGTTTTCTTTTGGTGGTTGGGTGAGGGGCAGGCGTTGTCCCTCTTAGCTGTAAATCTCGTCCAAAATCCGTACGATATCCGCTACGGTGTGATGGTCGCAGTCGGCCACCAGTCGGGCACCGGAGAGTTTGACCACTTCGGCGCAGTTGGCGGGGGCCATGGGGATGGCGGAGACTTGGAGCATGGACAGGTCGTTTTCGTTATCCCCTACGCAGTACACGTCCCCGGGGGCGATGCCTAAGTAGTTGGCAATCCAGCGGACCATGCCGCCTTTGTGGCACCCTTTGGCGGTGATTTCAAGGAGATGGTGGTTGGAGAAGATAATCTCGAAAAAATCCCCAAAGTGGGTGAGGAGATACCGCTGTGCCTCGATTAAATCCTGAGAATGAGCCTCGATAATCGCCTTAATCCACGGGCGTGGCAAGTCCTCCAGCTCCCCCTCGATGAACTGGGCACACACCCGCTTCATGTGGTGCCGGGTCATGTCGTTGGGGTTGCAGACGTAAATTTCGTCCTCATGGTAGGTCTCAATGCCCAGAGCGGGCATGTGGTCTAAAAGCTGGCGCAGGTCCGACACCGCCCGGTCGGGCAGGGTGGTGAGGTGGAGCCATTTGTCCTGAGTGTAGTCGTATACCCCGGCACCGTTGGAGAGGACGCAGGGGGCGTTAAAGGGAATTTCCTGCTCCGAAATCTGGGGGGTGAAGGTCTTATGGGCGCGGCCTGTGGCCACGGAAAAGTACCCGCCGTTTGCCATGAAATACTCGATGGCGGTCTTATTTTCCGCAGAGACGGTTCTTTTTGACGAAAACAGGGTGTCGTCATAGTCGCTGGCCAGCAAAACGCCGCTAAATTTGCCCATGGTGTGCTCCTTTAAGTTTGAAGTGTGCTGTTATTTTGAAATATCTTGTCCTAACAGGTAGACCCGCAGACGGGGGATGGCGTACAGCACGCCGCCCACCACAAGGCACAGAGCCATGCTCAGGAAGATGGGAACGCCGTTATAGAGGAAGGAATAGAACC
>JAVXKN010000031.1:0-11275 GCA_036647315.1 Oscillospiraceae bacterium
TCTTGCTCAGATAGTTGGCCATCAGGTTGCTGGTACCGGCGGCGACTTGTAGCAAATCGTCCTCGGAGAGGGCACCGCTCTTTTCACCGCATCTGAGCAGGGTGAGGCAGGTTTCTAAGAGGGCCTCGCCGGAGAGAGAAATCTCCTTGGCGGCAAAAAGCTGCTGAGCGTCCTCGGTGGTCGCGCAGTCGGCAAGGGCCTTGATAAAAACGGGATCCTGGGAAAGGGCCTCAATTTTTACGTTCTGTTCCATAGTATTTTTCTCCTTTCGTTTTTGGGGCTGGGGTGTGGTGCATTTGACTTGACTGGTTCGCAGATGATGGGGTATGTCCTCGCTGATTTGTTTCAGCGTATGGGCGGTGATGGACTTGGCGTAATAACCGTTTACGCCCGCACTAAATGCGTGCTCGCTGTGCAGACCGCGGTCCGACAGCATAATAATGGGCAGGTCGGGCTTGTTTGCCCGCAATACGTTTAACAGTACAAAGCCGTCAACCGGGCGCATAGACTCCGCCAAAAACACCATATCCACCGGAAAATTGCAGATGTATTTCGCCGACAGCAGTGGGTCGGCAAAGGACTGAATATGGCACAGAGGAATGGCCGCAGTAAGCGCGTCTGCAAGCCGAGACAAATCCTGCTGGCGGTTGTCGATTATTACAATGTTCACGCCCGGAAACCTCCTCGTGTGGTGAGTCAAAGCGGCAGAGCTTGGCTGATTGATTAAAAAAGCGGGGGTGTTTGCCTGCATTTTTTAAGGCAGAATGTAGCACTTGCCTTGGAACTAATACCAGTATACAGGACGAAGCGTCGGGAAACCGTCGGCAAAACCATCCATAATCGAAAAAAATAAAATTTTTTGAAAAAGGCAGGTTCAAAAATGCACAAAAGTGGAGGGAGAGGCCTAGTGGCGGTTCATCAGCCCCATGGAGGACAGCGGTTTCATAGCCAGGGGGCAGACGCTTCCGCAGGCGAGGGACTTGGAGCAGTCCAGCGTAAAGTGCTTTACGAATTTGCGGTGGATATTCTTTTTGCTGCTTTTGTCCTTGCTCTGGGCAAAGGTGAGATAAGCCTCGTTGACCATGGCGGGGCCGTAAAAGGCGGTCTCGGCACCGTTGTAGTTGGGGCAGACCTCCAGACAGAGGCCGCACTTGAGACATTTTGCGCTGTTGTACTGGTATTTCTGCTCCCGGGGAGAGGCAACCTCCGGCTCGGTCAGCCAGAGATCCAAATCTTTCAGGTGCTGAAAAATGATGCTGCGGTCAACCCGCAAATCCTGCACCACAGGGAAAACGGTGAGGGGCTCCAGTGTGACCTGGTCGCCGGACAGGTCGGTGAGAAAGGTAGAACAGGCCAGCGCGGGTGTGCCGTTGATAATCATGGCGCAGCTGCCGCAGACTTTTTGCAGACAGCTACACTCCCACTCAATGGGGCGGCAGCGGGTGTTGTCAACGTCCACCAGGTCGTCGTTCAAATTAAGGTAGGTGAGCAGCGCGGCGACGGTAATCTCTCTGGTACCCTCATAGCGGAAGCTCTGCATGTAAGGCTCGCTCTGCCTGTCAAGCTGACGTTTGATATGAATGAGCAAAGTTAATGCGCCTCCGTTTCAAAGCATATGTGAATTTGTCCGTCCTGAAATTTGGCAAGAGACGGGGCACAGAACTCCGGCGCGGTTTCCGGGAAGTCGGTGCGGTAATGGGCACCGCGTGACTCATTCCTAGCCAGAGCAGAGCGCAAAATGGCCTTAGCCAGCACCAGATACTGCTCCATCATGATGGTGTGGTACTTTGAAATGACGGTGTTGTAAATGATTTTCGGGTTGGCATCTATGTAAAAGTCAATCTCGGCGATGCCCTCCTCCAGCTGTTGGGCGCATCGGGCGATGCCCAGGCTCTGGTGCATGACGCGCTCGATTTCCTTGAGGAGGTAAAAGGGGGAGAAGGTGCTCCTATCGCTTTGGTGGCTGCGGATTTCGGCAAAAAGCGCATCGGCCTCAGCCTCCCAGTCTGCTTGCGCGGCGGGGAGAGCGGGGCGCGCCATGGCGTGGTCTGCCGCAACTCGCCCGCTGTACAGCGCGGCCAGCAGGGAGTTGCCGCCCAGACGGTTGGCACCATGGTAGATGCTGGCACACTCACCCACGGCGTAAAGGCCGGAGATATTGGTGGCGTGGTTTACATCCACGGCGATGCCGCCCATGAAGAAGTGCACCGAAGGAGCCACCGGGATAGGCTCCTTTGTCACGTCCAGCTTGAGGTAGTCCATGCACAGCTCCCGCACTTCGGCCAGCCGCTCGTGAATTAAGGTGGCACCTAAAAAGGAGATGTCCAGATAGACCTGCTGGCCGGTGAGGTAAATTTCTCGTGACACCACATCTCGGGGCATGAGATTGCCCCGGGGACCAAACTTGTCCTCCATAAAGTAGACGCGCTGTCCGTCCTTGAGATAGAACAGCCGCCCGCCTTCGCCCCGGGCAGCCTCGCTCACCAGCATACGCTTGTTGGCGGTTTCAATGGTGGTGGGGTGGTACTGTATCATTTCAAGGTTTTTCAGAGTGACCCCCTGCTGGAACAGTGCCGAGGCCGCGCCGCCGTCGCACAGGAGAGAGCCGGTGGTTTTGCCAAAAAGAATATTTTGCCCGCCGCAGGCCATTACCACGGCATCACCTGCCACAAAAAGAACTTCGTTTTCCACTGTGTCAAAACAGAAGGCACCATAAATACTGCCGTTTTCAATGGCACCCCGCACAAAAAAGGTGTGCAGTCTGCGGGTAATCTGCCCCTTGACCTCATAGTAGCGCACCTGACGGTTTAAGGCACTGACAATCTGCTTGCCGGTGGAGGTGCCGCTGAACACGGTGCGCTTTTTGCTCTGACCGCCGAAGGCGCGGGTCATCATGTTGCCCTGCTTGTCCCGGGAGAAGACCATGCCCATCGCCTCCAGCTCCCGCACCACGTCGGGGGCGTTTTGGCAGAGCCCCTCCACGGCACTTTGGCTTGCGATGTGACAGCCGCCTGCCAGCGTCTCATCCCGATGAAGGGTAACGGAGTCCTGTGTGTCTGGTCCAATGCCGGCCGCATTCACCCCGCCGGCCGCCATCACCGACTGGGCGCGCTCAGAGGGCTCTGGTGCAATGAGCACCACCTGCCCGCCGGCTTTTGCAATATGAAGGGCGGCAGAGAGGCCGGAAATGCCACTGCCGATGACAAGGATTGTTTTGCTCATAGGGCACCGCCAAATAAGCCCGAAAAGCTGGCTAAACTGCAGGCACCAAAAATGGCGAAGGCACCCACCGCGAAAGCGAGGACAAGGCAGATTTTCTCTACCCGGGCAAGGGTCTTTTCCTCCACAATCACGCCCAGCCCCACCAGTGCCTTGGGGATGGATATGCTGATATGTACGCAGCAGAACAGGACCAGTGCAATCATGGCAATGAGCGCGAACAGACTTTTCATGGTGACGGGCACGGGGTCTATAATTTCCATGCCGGGATTTGCAAAAGCCATGGACAGCTTTACATTCCATGGGGTGTTGGCGATGGTGTCGGGCTTGACAAAGGCACTAAAGTGAGGGTGCATCAGTGCCACAATTACAAGACCGGACATCCGCTGAAGATAGCAGCGCAGATTGAGACGGGTGTATGCTTTCTGCTTGTTGTCCGCATGGTTTAGGAGCATGGGGATAAAGGTGAGTAGCAAGTGGGCGATGAGAATAAAGAGCAGCATATAGCTCAAAATGATAAACCAGAGGCGCATATTCACGATGTGCGCCATCAGCAGACCTGTTGCCACCATATGTGCCATCAGCACAGCACAGAGAAGCAGACTTAACACGGAGTGCATTTTTTTAATCATAACAAGCCGTCCTTCTAAAACATAAAATGCTGTTATTATTTCTGATTTGTGATAAACTAGAATCACAAAACCAAAGGGGATGCTGAGATGAAAAAGGAGACCCTGCGCTGGGAAGAGGACTCCATCGGAAAGATGGAGGTGCCCGGCGGCGCTTATTACGGCGTGCAGAGCTTGCGGGGCAAGGAAAACTTCCCCATCACCGGCACGGGACTGCACCCGGAGTTTATTCGCGCGCTGGTGCAGATCAAGAAGGCGGCAGCCATCACCAACCGTGACGCGGGAGAGCTGGCCCCTTCCATTGCGAAGGCTATTATAGCTTCTTGCGATGAAATTTTGGAGGGCAAGCTGACAGAGAACTTCGTGGTAGATGCCATTCAAGGCGGGGCGGGCACCTCTGCCAACATGAATGCCAATGAGGTAATTGCCAACCGTGCCATTGAACTACTGGGGGGCGAAAAGGGCGATTACAGCCTGGTGCACCCCAACGACCACGTCAATATGTCCCAGTCCACCAACGATGTCATTCCCACGGCGGGTAAGATTACCGCGATACGCCTGTGCAAGACCCTGGTGGCGGAGCTGGAGCTGCTCAGTGAGAGCCTTTACGAGAAGTCCAAGGAATTTGACGATGTGCTGAAGATGGCGCGCACCCAGCTGCAGGACGCGGTACCCATGCGCCTGGGGCAGAACTTTTCCGCCTACGGGGCGGCGGTCAACCGCACGCTGTTGGGCCTGGAGAAGTTTTTGGGCACCTATGGTCGGGTAAATTTGGGGGGTACGGCGGTGGGCACCGGCATCAACGCCTCTGCCTACTATCTGGCGCACATCTGCCCCAACCTTTCCGCCGTCACCGGGGAGAAGCTCTCCAGAAGCTCAAATCTCTTTGATGCCACCGAAAATCTGGATTACTTTGTGGAGACCTCTCACCACTTAAAAACCATTGCCGTCACCCTGACGAAGATTTCCAATGACCTTCGCCTCCTGTCCAGCGGCCCCATAGGCGGGTTTGGAGAACTCAATCTTCCTCCCCGGCAGAACGGCTCGTCCATGATGCCGGGAAAGGTCAACCCGGTCATTCCCGAGGTGGTGAACCAAATCGCCTTTTTGGTGATGGGACACGACGTTACCATCACCATGGCGGCCCAGAGCGGCCAGTGCGAGCTCAACGCCTTTGAGCCGGTGCTCTTCTACTGCCTGTTCCAGTCGGCGGAGTTTTTGGCGCGGGGTGTGGGCACCCTGCGGGAGAACTGCGTGAAGGGCATTACCGCCAACCGGGAGCGGTGCCGGGAGATTGTGGAGCGGAGCCCCTCGCTGGCCACCGCCCTCTGCCCGGTTCTGGGCTACAAGAAGGCGGCCGAGATTGCCAAGGAGGCCGGACGCACCGGGGCAAGCGTGTGGGATTTGGCACGTCGGGAGGGGCTGTCCCCGGAGGAGCTCTCCGCAATTTTAGACCCCATGGGCATGACCTACGAGCCGGGAACCGTGTAACATACAGCGTTAAGGCAAGGAGTGCTGACAGCAAACAAAAGTTTGTGGTCAGCACTCCTTTTGTTTTTCGAGCGTTGTCTTATGGAGCCGGATAGTGCCCGGTTATAAAACGAGGGTAAGCCGGTTTTCGTCCCCTCCGCTCCACTTGTGCTCATGGGTGAGACCCAGCAGCATTTTAATGGAGAGGTCATCCGCCAGTGCCTCAAAGGGGTTAAAGGCGGGGCCGCCGAAGCTGACTGTGGCCTCGCAGAAGCCGTCCAGTTCGGAGACAACACAGGAGAATTTTAACGGGAATACAGTACTGCCCCGTTTGAGAAGAATCTGGACACAAAGCTCCTCGAATATCAGCTGTAGGTTGTTAATTTGCCGCTGGGAGAGTTGCTGACTGCGACCAAACTCCTCAATGCCGGTACTCACCTCGATAAAGTCGAAGGAGGCGGCTACTATCTCACGCTCAAAGGTTTTCAGACGCTTTACAAAGGTGCGCGTAAGCTCTCGCTGGGGGTTTCCAAAAACCTGCTCAGGAGGACCGTCCTCGTAGATGCCGCCTTGATCCAGATAGAAAACGCGGGAGGACACAGCCTGGGCGAATTTCATCTCGTGGGTGACAATGAGCATCGTGAGGCCCTCTTTTGTCAGCGTGCGCATGACCGCAAGCACCTCGCCCACCATGGTGGGGTCCAGGGCGGAGGTGGGCTCGTCAAAAAGCATGATTTCCGGCTTCATAGCCAGCGCGCGGGCAATGGCTACGCGCTGTTTCTGACCGCCCGAGAGCTCATCCGGGAAGTTAAACGCCTTTTCCGCAAGACCTACTGTCGTCAGTAGACGCATGCCCTCGTCATAGGCATCCTGCCGTGACAGTTTGAGCAGGTCCACCGGCCCCAGCATAATGTTTTCAATCACAGAGAGGTGGGAGAACAGGTTAAAGGACTGGAAGACCATGCCCATCTTGCGGCGCAGGGCGGAGACATCCGCGCCTTTTTCGGTAATATTGATTCCGTCTACAAAAATTTCGCCGGAGGTGGGGGCATCCAGCAGGTTCAGACAGCGAAGCAGGGTGGACTTTCCGGTGCCGGAGGGGCCAATGATGGAGATGACCTCACCGGACTGAATGTCTGCCGTAATGTCAGAGAATGGAATGGCGTTTGGATACTCTTTTTTCAAATGGCGGATGGAAATCATTTTATCACCACGCCTTTCAGAGTGTGCGGACGCTGTTTGGGGTCAAGGCTGATTTCCAGACGCTCCAGCAGGATAAAAAGGATGTTGGAAATGAGGAAATAAAGGAGTGCTGTGGTGAGAAGCGGGAAGAAGGGCTCCATTGTGGAGCCGCGGATGATGTCGCCGGCCTTGGTCAAATCCTGCACAGCGATAAAGCCCGCCACGGAGGTCATCTTAATCATGGAGATAAACTCCCCCTTGAGCAGGGGCAAGAAATGTCGCGCCGCCTGCGGGAAGGAGACCTTCCAGAAAGTCTGGTACTTGTTAAAGCCAAGGGCGTAGGAGGCCTCAATCTGTCCAATGTCCACCGTATTCAGACCACTGCGCATCATTTCGCCGGAGTAAACGGCGAAGTTGATGGAAAACGCAATGATTGCCACAAAAACGGCAGATATGTCCACAGACTTAAACACAATGTAGTAGAGAATCATCAGGAATACCGCTACGGGTGTGCCCTGCATAATGCGAATCAGTGCTGCTGCGGGAGCGTTTGCCAGACGATTGCGGCTACGTCGCAGCATACATAGGCCAAAGCCCATCAGCAGGCCCAACGAACCGGCACCGAAAGAAATCAGCAAGGTTGTGCCCAGACCGCGCAGTATAATCATCCAACGATCACCCGCAAGGAACGTGAGCGTAAAGCCGGACACAAGGCTGTCCCACAGACTCTTGGAGGTGTGCGCCGTTGTGCGCACAAGCATATAGATACCCCCCTCATAGTAGGGGTCGCTCAAATCCAGTTCTGCCTGACGCTCTTCCGTAATGGTGATACAGCCCACAGCGGCATCGGCTTTGTCGCTTTTTAGCATAGGGATGATACCTGCAAAATCCACAGGAATGAACTCCACCTTGTAGTCGAGGAGCTGACCGATGCGCAGTATCAGCTCCAAGTCGAAACCAGCAGGGTCGCCGTCCTTATTGAGATATGTCATGGGCACCTGAGAGGTATCATGCGCCAAACGGAGGATGCCTTTTTCCCCGGGGTAGGTAAGCTGCGGCAGTACCTGGACCGACTCGTCGGTGCCAAACCATTTTTCCTCCATCGCCGCCAGCGTACCATCTTCCTTCAGCGTAGCTATGGCAGCGTTGACCTGGGCGGTCAGGGGGCTGTTTTTTTGCAAGGCAATGGCGTAATTGTTTTCCGAAACGACCTCGGGTATGATGCCGAAGCCGGCGTTTTGCTGAAGTGCCTGCATCGCCGCGGGCTTGTCCTGTGCAACCGCGTCTACCTTGCCGCTGTCCAGTGCGGCGATTTGATCGGCTGAGGCGTTAAAGTATTTGTACTGCGGATTTGCCACCTTTTTCCGCACGAACTGCTCGTTTACCGAGCCCACAATCCCGCCGATGGGTTTTCCATCTAATTGCTCTAAACTGGAATACTCCAATGTGACCTTACCGTCGGCACTGTCGGCGGTGGATTTTTCTTTGGCGTTACAGCCTGCCAGCACGGCGGCAAAGAGGAGCAGTGCCAGTATGCCAACACACAAAAATTTCCCGCGGGTAGAGCTCTTACGCATAGCCATGGTTTCTCACATCCTCTACAAGACAAAGGTAATTCGATTGTTATCGTCTCTGCTCCACTTGTGCTCCTGGGTGATTCCAAGGAGCATTTTAATGGACAGATCATCCTCCATCTCCTCAAAAGGATTAAAGGGTGGTCCCTCGAAGGTAACTTGAACCTCGCAAATGCCGTCCATGCTGGACACAGCACAGGAGAATTTCAGAGGGAACACGCAGTCGCCACGGTGAAGAAGCGTCTGTACGCAAAGCTCTTCAAAAATCAGTTGTAGCCCGTTAATCGTCCGCTGGGTAAGCTGCTGTTTGCGGCCAAATTCTTCAATACCGACGCTGGCCTCGATAAAGTCGAAGGTGGTGGTTTTAATCTCGCACTCATAAGTCTTTAGACGATTCACGAAGTAACGGGTACGTTCCCGCTGGGGGTGATTGAAAATCTGCTCCGGAGGGCCATCCTCGTAGATGCCGCCGTCGTCCATGTAGAAAATACGCGTGGACACCGACTGGGCCAATTTCATGTCATGGGTGACAATCATCATGGTCATACCCGCCTTAGCCAGCGTGCGTATAACCGAGAGCACTTCACCCACCATGGTGGGATCAAGGGCGGAGGTGGGCTCGTCAAAGAAAATAATTTCCGGCTTCATGGCAAGCGTCCGGGCAATGGCGACACGCTGCTGCTGGCCGCCGGAGAGCTCGTCAGGAAAGCTGAGTGCTTTTTCCGCCAGACCAACGCTGGTCAGGAGCCGCATCCCTTCGTCATATGCCTCTTGACGGGACAGCTTCAGCAAACGCGCCGGCCCGAGCATAACGTTTTCAATGACCAGCAGGTGGGGGAACAGATTGAAGGACTGGAACACCATGCCCATTTTGTGCCGCAGAGCCTCTACATCCGTGCCCTTGCTCAAAATATTGGTGCCATCTATGTAGATTTCACCCGAGGTGGGGGGGTCCAGCAAATCGAGGCATCGTATCAGTGTGGATTTTCCTGTACCAGAGGGGCCGATGATTGAGATGACCTCGCCCGGCTCAATGTCGATGCTGATATCAGTAAATGGCGTTACGCTGGGGTATTCCTTCCTCAAATGGCGCACAGAAATCATTTCATCATCACGCCTTTCACAACGCGCTTGCGCCGTTTGGGGTCAAAGTAAATTTCCACGCGGCGGAGGAGCAGCGTTAAGAGATTTGAAATCAGAAAATAGATGAGTGCCGTGGTGATGAGGGGGAAATAGGCATCCATCGTGGCACCGCGGATGATATCACCCACCTTGGTAAGGTCCTGTACGGCGATAAAACCCACCACAGAGGTTGATTGAACCAGTGCAATAGACCCGGAGGTGAGCTGAGGGATAAAATACCGCGCCGCTTGGGGGAACGAAATCTGCCAAAAGCGTTGGAACTTGCTAAAGCCAATGGCGGTGGAGGCTTCAAACTGACCCACCTCTACCGTGTCAAGGCCGCTGGACATGGCCTCACCGGCAGTGACGGCGAAGTAAATCGCAAAGGCGATGGTGGCAACGGCGGTGGCTGAAATATTGACGGACGTGAACACCAGGTAATAAAGAATCATCAGGAAAACCAAGATGGGCGTACCCTGTACAATCTGCACCAATATGGCCGCCGGAATACGCACCAGCGGGTAGCGGCTGCGCCGCATGGCACACACGAAGAAGCCCAGCACCAGACCCAGCACGCCGGAGCACAGGGAAATCAAAAGCGTGACCTTCAAGCCGTCTAAAATCAGCAGCCAGCGGTCATTGTTTAGGAAATTGATGGTAAATCCGCTGACAATGCTCTCCCACAGACCCTGGGGTTCAACGCCCATCTCCCGCACAACCAGATAGATGTTGCACTCGTAGTAGGGGTCGCTGAAGTCCAGGATTTCTTGACGTTCCTCGGAGGACGAGAGGGCACCCACCGCCATATCCACCCTGCCGCTTTGCAGCATGGGCACCACGCCGGAAAAATCCGCAGGGACAAATTCCACTTTATAGTCCAGCACCTTACCGATTTGTAGCATCAGCTCCAAATCAAAGCCCACCGCTGTTCCGTCCGCACCCAAGTACGCCATTGGTGGCATATTGGTATCGTGCGATACGCGCAGTGTTCCGCTTGCGCCGGGATAGGTGAGCTCCGGTAAAACCTTGACCGACTCGTCGCTGCCAAACCATTTTGCCTCCATGGCGGCCAGCGTGCCGTTTTCCCGCAGGGTGGCGATGGCCCCGTTGACCGGCCCCATCAGCTTGCTGCCCTTTTGCAGCCCCAAGTTGAAGGTGGTCGCCTCTAAGGGTTCGGGTACGATGCCAACATTTTGGTTTTGGGCGAGGACATACCCCGCGGTAGGCGCATCCAGTGCAATGGCATCCGCTTTCCCAGTGACCAGCGCGCCCACCTGATCAGACAGGGAGCTATAATAGCTGTGTTTCGCATCTTTAATTGTTCTGATGACGGTCTGGTTGTATACCGAGTCAACCGCTTCGGCAAAGAGTTTTCCGTTGAGCTGCTCAATGCTTGTGTACTCCAATGCGTCCTGTGTATCGGCATCAAGTTTCGGCTCCGCGTGACAGCCGGTCAGTAGAGATGTAAAAAGCAGCAGGGCCAGCGCACCTGCACACAAATAGTTCCGGCGTATGGCAAATCACCCGTTTCTATAATTGATATAAAGTCATTATGCTGTGGCAAGCAGACGGAGGCGGATAAAAGCCGTTTTTCGCGACATCCGCCCCCGCTCTGCAAGCCGGGTATGCTCTTAAATCTTTTTGGTCAGATGCAAGATGTTCAGACCGTCGTGGTACTCGTACAGCATCTCGTCCATGGACTTTTTCACCATGTAGAGGCCAAGGCCGCCAATGCTCCGCTCTTCGGCAGTGAGGGAAATGTCTGGATCGGCCTTCTTAGTGGGGTCATAGGGCAGACCGTTGTCGGCAAAGCGCAGCTCGATGATGCCGTCCTCAATGGAGATGCCGATGGTGGCATCGCTGGCACCGGAGTAGCGGGCGATGTTGGAGAATATCTCGTCGGCTGCGATATCCATTTGGGCAATGATCTTCATAGGCACCTCAGCCGCCTCCAGCGTCTGATCTAAAAAGGCGGTGACTTGCTCTATGGAATCCAGACTGGGGGTGAGGCGCAGTTTTTTCATACTGCATGTCACATCTTTTCGCTCCAGACTAAGCATGGTGATGTCGTCAAACTGA
>JAVXKN010000032.1:0-11132 GCA_036647315.1 Oscillospiraceae bacterium
CCTGTTTTGAATCATTGAGACCCTCCGGCAACCAGCCCGGTGGCAGAATGACGGCGGCGGCGTAGACCGGGCCCGCCAGTGGGCCGGCACCGGCCTCGTCAGTGCCACAAATGAGACTGATGCCCCTGTCAAAACAGGACTGTTCGATTTCCCAGAGATTCATAAAACTTCCTCCGGGAGCTCCAACGTGATGCGCCCCAACTTGCCGCCCCGAAATTCGTCCAGCAAAATATTTGCCATTCGCTCGGTGTCCACCTCGCCGCCGGAGATGAGAAAGCCCCGCTTTCGCGCCGCCAACTCTAAGAGCTGCCAGCCCTCCGCGCCCTCGGGCAGGTCCATTTTATACCGCTCCGAAAGGGCCTTGGGATAACGCTCCGCCAGCAGGGAGAGCAGCTTGCACGCCAAGGCTTCAATATCCATAATCTCGTCCTTCACCGCGCCGGTAAAGGCCAGGTGCAGACCGATTTTTTCGTCTTCAAAACGGGGCCATAAGATGCCCGGGGTGTCCATAAGGTCAAGACCGGCATCCACCGCCACCCACTGCTTGCCACGGGTGACACCGGGCCTATCCCCCGCCTTAGCGGACTTTTTCTTGGCAACTTTATTGATAAAGGTGGATTTGCCCACGTTGGGAACACCCACCACCATCACTCGCACAATGCGCCCCACCTGGCCTTTGGCCCGCCAGATGGCGATTTTGTCCTTCAGAATGGTTTTAATGGTGGCGGAGAACTGGGGGATGCCTGTCCCCTCCTTGGAGTCGGTTTCAAGGACGGTGATGCCACGGTTCCGCAGATAGGAAGTCCACGCCTTGTTGGCGGCGGGGTCGGCCTGGTCGGCGCGATTTAAGACCACCAGACGGGGCTTATCACCCACGATGGCGTCAATATCAGGGTTTCGGGAGGCGATGGGAATACGGGCATCGATGAGCTCCGCCACCATATCCACATTTTTGAGGTCAGCCTCAATCTGCCGCCGTGTTTTGGTCATATGGCCGGGGTACCACTGAATATTCATAAGCTGCCTCCTTTTATGCCGTATATTTTTATATTATAGCACAAACCCTCTGATTTTCAAAGAGAAACCGCGCGTATTTCATAAAAAAGGAGCAAGGACAAACGTCCTCGCTCCTTTTAGTGGTTTGCTTACAGTTTTTCTCTGATTTTCGCGCTCTTGCCCACGCGGTCACGGAGATAATACAGCTTTGCGCGGCGCACTTTGCCGTGACGCACCAGCTCGATATGATCGAGGGTGGGGCCATGGAGCGGGAACACCTTTTCAACGCCTACGCCATAGGACAGGCGACGGACGGTGATAGACTCGTCGATGCCGCCATGCTTCTTCGCAATGACGATGCCCTCGAAAATCTGAATACGCTCACGAGAACCTTCCTTGACCTTGATGTGGACACGGACGGTGTCGCCAACCAGCGCGGTGGGGGGAGTTTCCTTCATGTGCTTCTGGGTAAATACTTGCATGAGATCCATAGTTATTTCCTCCTAGTTTATAGGCGTTCTTGCGTATCGCTTCGGCATCCAGTCAGATGCCAAACTAACGCTGTAGCGTCGCAGCGGACCGCCCTTTATTGAGACTGCAATATGTTACCATATCGCCCTGTAAAAAGCAAGCATTATTTCATATTCGCTTTATTTCTGCCGGTTTCGCTCCACCATACCCAGAAGCAGCCAGAGGGACATGAGTAAAAGCGTAAAATTTCCGTAGAGCTTTAGGACACCAACACCCGCCCCCAACAGTGCTGAAATAGTCAGACAGCCGGCGACAAAAAGGGCACGCTCCCCTGCCTCCGGCCCACGCCACCACGCCATCAGAGCGTAGAGGCAGCGTCCACCGTCCAGCTGTTTCACGGGCAGCAAATTGAAGATGCCCAGTGCCAAAGAGAGGCCCGCAAATAAAAATAGACCCACCTTTGCCCCGCCCCAGGCGGTCAAAAAACTCACAGCCGGGCCGCAAAGTGCCGCCAAAAATTCTCTCGGATAGGAGAGCTGTCTGCCGCTGTCCAGCTCCATGGCGGCACCTACCATAGTTAGGCGGAGGCTCATAACCCTGCCGCCCAGAAGTTTTATTGCCAAAAAATGCCCCAGTTCATGGAGTGCCGCCGCACCGAAGGCCCAGAAAACCACGGTGCCGTCTAAGTAAAACAGCAGAGCCGCCGTCAGTAGAAACCCGGGAGAGACCTCAACGCGTGTCCGCTCCCTTTTTCTCATCTGTTTTCAAGATAATAAGTAGGGTCGTAGAAAATGCCGTCACGCTTCACTTCCAGATGCAGATGGGGGCCGGTAGCGTCACCGGTGGCCCCTACCTCGGCAATTTTTTCACCCATAGACACCTTGTCGCCCCGATTTTTGCACAGCTTACTGCAGTGGGCGTAAAAGGTTGTAACCCCGCTGTCGTGACGCAGCTGAATGTACATCCCATAGGCGGGACTTTGACCGATAAAATCCACAGTACCCGCCGCGAAAGCGTCAATCTCCGTGCCGGTATTGGCACCGATATCGGCACCGTAGTGAAACTCATTCTTCCCGCTTTTGGGATGATTGCGGTAGCCGTAATTGGAGGTTAAGCTGCCCATGACGGGTACCGTTGTCTCATGGAGTCCCAAGTCCCTGTATTCCATGGAGACCCGATTTGGGAGCGGTGGGCCATGATAGGGGCGTGAGGTTGGCTGGGGGGACGGCGTGGGCGGGGGCTCGTCCGCAACGGGCGGTACCGTAGCGGCAGGGGTGGGGGTAACTGCCAAAACGGCGGGCGTTTGAAGACGGCTGAGGAGTTCCTCAGCCGTCACTGTGTCCACCGCCATTGCGGAGGTGTAACCGTTAAAACCGGCATGGTGGGTGATGCGGGTTTCCTCAGCTAATGGGGGTAGCGTGCCGGCGGCCTCTGCAGGCTTTCCACCGCCGAACACCTCCACCCAAAGGTCTCCGATAAGGTCCCCTGCCGGCACCTTTTTTGCCACGGATTTTCCCAAGTTGGAGAAAACCTCCTGAAAATTGGTGGTCTCGTGGAGGGTTTCCTGCAGGGTACCCCGCAGCTTTGCCAAATGGCCGGGAAAAAAGCTGTTCCCCACAAAGAGCACCAAAAAAATGGCAAGGCAAATGCCAAGCTGAAGAAGTCGCTTCACCTCCCCCGCACCTAAACCGCTGCTCTTGCGGCGGCGGGGGCTATTGACCGTGCGCCGTCTGGCCCGGTCTCTGGCTGTTGCCACTGTTTCCATACAATCACCCCTGTCCTCACTGTGCTCTATTTCTATGAGGACAAACTCCGGGCTATGACAAAAAAGAGCGGCCACCAAAGTGACCGCTCTTCCCTCTTTTTAGTTGCCGCACTCGATGGAAATTTCGTTAAAGACCTGCAGTAGGTCCGGGATGGCGTACTGTTTCTTTTCTGCTCCGGCGGCATCTATGACGGTACCACCGGCGTGCATCATAACAATGCGGTTGCCGTAATCCACGGCGAAGCGCAGATTGTGTGTCACCATAATGGTTGTAACGCCCTTTTCACGCACCACCCGGTCAGTGAATTCCATCACGTTTTCCGCGCTTTTCGGGTCCAATGCCGCCGTGTGCTCATCCAGCACCAGCAGGTCCAGCGGGGTCATTGTGGCGATGAGGAGGGCCAGTGCCTGACGCTGGCCGCCGGAGAGAACGCCAACGGGCACCTCCAATTTGTCCTCCAAACCCAAATGGAGAAGCTCCAGTTGGGATTTATAGAAGTCCAGACGTTTGCGGTTGACACCCGGGGTCAGTCCAAAAGGCTTTCCCTTATTGTCAGACAGGGACATATTTTCTAAGATTGTGAGGGAGGGACAGGTGCCCTTGGCGGGGTCTTGAAACACTCTGCCGATGGAGGCGGCACGGCGGTGCTCTGTCCATTTTGTGATGTCTGTATCGCCCAGAAAAATGGCACCGCCATCCAGAGGCAGGGACCCGCAGAGCAGGTTGAGCATGGTGGTTTTGCCGGAGCCGTTGGAGCCTACTACGGAGATAAATTCGCCCTTTGCTATCTGAAATGAGAAGTCGTCAAAGAGCACCGATTCGCTGACGTTGCCGGGGTTAAAAACCTTACGCAGGTGTTCCATACGCACCAGAGGTGTTCCCTTATCCATGCGCGACAACCCCCTTTTTGCGGCCCATTTTGTCGGTGAGCAGTGCCACCACAAAGAGTAACGCCATCGTCAGCTTGAGGAAGGTGGTGGGGAGCCAGAACATGGCAATCACCAAAATGCCCTTATAAATCAGCATTCCCAGCAGCACCATGGTGGTGGGTTTCAGGCGGCGGATTCTCCCAAAAACGCTGGTGCCGATGATGACGGCTGCCAGAGCCATCACCACCATGCCGATGCCCATATCCACGCTGGCACTTCCATTTTGCTGGGCTAAAACACAGCCCGCCAAGGCGGTGCAACCATTGCCGATGGCAAGGCCTAAAATTTTCAGCTTGCCCTGATTCTGTGCCAACTGGGTCACATATTGGCTGTTATCGCCCGCGCCGCGGAGGAGCAGGCCGGACTTGGTTTTTAGAAACGCGTCCATCAGCAGCTTCACCGCTACCACCAGTACAAAGCCCAAAATCAGCACTCGATACTTTTCCAGCGCGGCGGGTAAAAAACTCATGGGGGCGGCGGTGAAGATGGTAGGTGCGGCGTAAAACTGGAGCACCGAGCCGCCCTGAAAGCCACCCAAAATAAACTGGTTCACCGTCCACAGCCCGGTCATCATAATGATGCCGCAGAGAAGGTCCGGGATGTGAAGCTTTACATGGAGCAGGCCGGTACCACAGCCCGCCACCGCGCCGCACAAAAAGGCGATGACACACACCAGCCAAGGGTTCATGCCGGCGGTTAAGAGTGCCGCCGTGACGCAGGCACCCAGCGGAAAGGTGCCATCCACCGACAAATCCGGGAAGTCCAGGATTTTATAGGTGATATACACACCGATGGCCATAATGCCATAGATAAAGCCCTCTTCTAAGAGGTTTTTGCCTAGAATCAGCAGAACGTCCACAGGACTTCCCCCTTTTGTTTATTTGTCTGTGTTTGTCGCTGACTGATAGTCGGCAGGCAAGGTTATGCCAAACTTTTCGCAGATTTTGGCGGAATAGACGGGTTCAGACTGGGAAACCACCTCTACCGCCAGCGTTTTTGCATCGGCGGTACCGGCGAAAATGCCCGCCGCCATGGTGCCGCTCTTGGCACCTACCGCCAGATAGTCGATACTCTCGGCGGCCACACAGCCGTTTTTCACCTGCTCAATTTCCGAACCGAACACGGGGATATTGGCCTCGTCGGTGGCGTGGAGCAAGGAGGAAAGCTGATTGACCACGTTATTGTCCGTAAAGTTGTTGACGCAGTCCACACCCTTAGCCACCAGTGCCGCCGCGCCGGAGGCTACCTCGGCGGCGGAGGTGATGCCCACGGACTGGATGGTGAAGTCATATTTAGGAGCCAGTTCCTCAAAACGTTTCAGATTGGAAACGGAGTTGGGCTCACTGGTGGTATAGAGAATACCAATGGTTTTTGCATCGGGCAGAAAGGCGCGAATCATTTTCAGCTGTCCGTCCAAATTCAGCGTGTCCGCCGTGCCGGTAGCACCGGTATCGGGAGCCTCTAATGTGTTGACAATCCCTGCAACCACAGGGTCTGCCACCGCAACAAAGACCACAGGAATGTCTGTACCGCGGACGGCGGCGTAGGCACTCATGGCGGCGGGAGTTGCGACGGCGGCAATCATATCATACCCGGCGGCCACCATATTTTTTGCCATCAGGTTGGAGTTTGCGACTTCGCCGGAGGCATTTTGCAGGTCGATTTTAATGTTTTCGCCGTCCACATAGCCGGCATCTGCCAGACCTTGGATAAAGCCGTTGGTGCAGTTATCCAAAGAGGGATGGGGGGCGTACTGAATGATGCCCACCTTGAGCTGTTTGCCGTCTGCTACGGGCTCAGTGGGCTTGGACGGGCCATCGCCGCCGGGGGCGGGCGTGCAGGACGCTAGGGTGAATACCATTGCCAGAGAAAGGGTCATGGTCAGCAGTTTTTTCAGGGTTTTCATAAGAGGTTCCTCCAATTTCATATTTGGGCGGCAGATGGTTGCCAGCGGAAGTTTGCCGAAAACGACAAAAAAACGCTTTTGTCCCATTGCTGGGACAAAAGCGTTATAGCTTCTGCGATACCACCCAAATTGACGTTCTAAAACGTCCACTCGCTTACACATACCATCATATGTGTCCCGATGGATAACGGGTGGGAACCCGTCGACATCTACTAAGGCTTTCGCCTGTTCAAGCCGCCCTCAGAAGACCATTCGCCGACTGCTTTGGGCCCCGCTCACACCATTCGGGACTCGCTGAACCGCTGCACCTGTCGGGTACTATTCTCCCTCAAAGGTTTACTGTGATGAAATTACTAGCCTTAGTATAGGCAGATTAAACAGCTTTGTCAACCTTTTTCTTTTTGAGAAAGTCAAACTTTGTCTCGGAGCATACCACGGCAACAAAAATCAGGGCAAATCCGCAGATCATCACAGCGTTAAGCTTCTCGTCTGCCAGAAGGACGGCAAAGAGGACACCAAAGGGTGCCTCTAGAGACAGGAGCACTGCCGCCGTTGCCGGCGCGGTGTACTTCTGCCCCATGTTTTGAAAAAGGAGTGCGCCACAGGTGGAGAACACTGCCAAATAGGCAAGGCCCATCACCACGCTGCCGCTCATCTCTGTGGGGAAGGGGGCGCGGGTGACAAAGGCACAAATCCATGCCAGCACTGCAAAGGAGGCGAACTGGATGGTGGTGAGGAGGAAAATATCACGCCCGTCGGAGAACTTTGCCACGGCTACAATGTGGCAGGCGAAGAAAAAGCCGCCAATCAGCGTGAGCATATCGCCCAGGTTAATGGAGAAACCAGCGGTAATGTCGCCGCTGAGGGACACTAAACCGATGCCGCCGATGCAGAGGAACGCCGCAATCACGTTGTATTTATCCGGGCGTTTTTTCACCAGTGCCCAGTATAAAAACGGCACGATGACGCAGTATACCGCGGTTAAAAAGGCGTTCTTGCCGGAGGTGGTGCGCTCTAGTCCAAAGGTCTGGACAGCGTAGGCGATAAAGAGGAAGGTGCCCATAACGCAGCCGCCGAACACATAGCTCTTGTCGCAGACCTTCCAGCGTTTCCAAAAGACAATGGCCAGAATAATCGCCGCCGCCGTAAAGCGGAAAGCCAGCAGGTAGAAGGTGGGAAGGCCGGTATCCAGCGTGTCCTTCATCACCACGAAGGAACTGCCCCAGATGATAGTCGCCAGAACAATCAGAGGCTTCGCCAGTTTTTTTAGGATGTTTTCGTTCAAGATGTCTCTCTCCTCTTGTGGAAATTTTGCTTTTTATTATCATAGCAGGAAAATGAGTTTTCGTCTATCTAAATAAAACTCAGTGCTGCTCCTTTTCCATGTGCTGGGCCGCTGAACGGAGCATGAGGCGTTTGGTTCCGATGTTATCGAAAGCGATTTCAATGAGGGCATCGTTTGCCATTTTCTGAAGTGAAAGCACCATGCCGCGGCCAAAGGCCTTGTGTACAATCATGTCGCCCTTGCTAAAGTCCGGCAGAGGCGCGGATTTTGAAAGGCCGCCGCCGGAAATGGAGCCGCCTGATTTGACACCTGAAGTTGTGCGGGGGACACTGGCTCCGCTCCCCCCTGCCGTGCCCAGGGAATAACCGTGGTTTCTCCCCGGGGTTTGGTAACTGCCGCCGGGGACAGGCTTGCGGTAGCCCATGGGAATATCCTGCCAGCCGCCCTCCGGCTCACGGTTCTCCGAGAGGTAGCTGCGGCCGCTTTTTTGGGTGTAATCCGCCGGAATTTCCTCCACAAAGCGGGAGGGGCGATTATTAGAAGTGCGTCCGAAGAGCATCCGCTGGGCGGCACAGGTCATAAAGAGCCGCTTTTTCGCCCGGGTCATGGCGACGTAGCACAGGCGGCGTTCCTCCTCGATTTCCTCCGGCTCGCCGATGGAGCGCATTCCGGGGAAAATACCCTCCTCCGCGCCCACCACAAAGACGACGGGAAATTCCAGTCCCTTGGCGGAGTGCATAGTCATCATGACCACGCAGTCGTCGTCGGGTGACTGGCTGTCCAAATCGGTGTAGAGGGCGATTTCGTCCAGAAAACCCGCCAGGGTGGGTTCCCCCTCCGCGTTTTCCACATAGCCGGTGATGGAGGTGGCAAGTTCCTTGACGTTTTCAAGCCGTGTGCGGTCCTCGATGGTGTTTTTCAGCAAAAGAGCCGTCTCGTAACCCGTCTGAGCCACTAATTCTTCGTAAAAGGCGGGCAGCTCCATGGTGACGGATAAATCACGGAGATGGTGCATCATGGCGGCAAACTTTTGCAGCTTTGGTGCCGCCTTTTGAAGCTCCGGGTAGCTTGCGGCGTTATCCACCACGTTCCAGAGGGTAGTCCCCTGCCCCGCGGCAATCTCCTTGGCTTTTTCGATGGTGGTGGCACCGATGCCACGGATGGGGACGTTGATGATGCGGGACAGGCGCAAATCGTCGTCCGGGTTGTGGATAGCGCAGAGGTAGGACACCATGTCCTTGACCTCCGCCCGCTCAAAAAATCGGGTGCCGCCGATGATGCGGTAGGGGATGCCGTTGCGCTTACAGGCCAGCTCCATCTGGTTGGATTGGGCGTTCATGCGGTACAAAATCGCGTGGTCCTTCCACGAAATATGGTTCTGATAGTCCTCTAAAATCTGGGTGGCGACAAACTGTGCCTCGTCCTGCTCGTTCATGGCGGTGTAGCACTGAATCTTGTCGCCGTCTACGTTTTCCGTCCACAGTTCCTTGCCCTTTCGGCCCTCGTTGTTGCGAATGACGGCGTTGGAGGCCTCCAAAATGGTCTTGGTGGAGCGGTAATTCTGTTCCAAACGAATGACCCGGGCACCCTTGTACTGCTTTTCAAAGGACATGATATTTTCGATAGTCGCGCCACGGAAACGGTAGATGGACTGATCGTCGTCGCCTACCACACAGATATTTTCCCACTTCCCTGCCAACAGGGAGGCCAGCAGGTACTGCAGGTGGTTGGTGTCCTGATATTCGTCGATGAGGACATAGCGAAATTTATTCTGGTAAAAGCTGCGCACATCCTCGTGCTCCTGCAAAAGGCGGACGGTATGTAAAATAATATCGTCAAAGTCCAGCGCGCCGGAATCCCAGAGACGTTTTTGATATTCCACATAGATTTGCCCGATAATGGTCATGCGAATATCGCCGGACTGCTTGCACTCCCGCAAAAAGTCCGGTGCCAGTTTCATCTCGTCCTTGGCACGGGAGATGTAACCCAAAACACTGCGGGGCGGGAAGGCCTTATCGTCCACGCTTTGGGCTTTGAGCACGTCCTTAATCACCCGCAGGCTGTCGTCAGTGTCGTAGATGGTAAAGGAGGACGGCAGTCCCAGTTTTTCGATGTCACGGCGGAGAATCCGCACGCAGGCGGAGTGAAAGGTGGCGGCCCACACGTCCCGTGCCGCCGTACCCAGCATTTTTTCCAGCCGGTCTTTCAGCTCACCCGCCGCCTTATTGGTAAAGGTGATGGCGATGATGCTCCAAGGTGCCGCCGGCTCCAAGCGGCACAGTTTAACCGCCCGCGCTTTGTCGTCCGCGCCCTTTGTGGCGACGTAATGCTCTAAAAAAGCCAGGTCGTCGGCGGTGATATCCTCGGAAACCTCGTCGCTATCAGACCCTCTGCCGTATTTCATCAGATTTGCCACCCGGTGGATTAAAACCGTCGTTTTCCCGCTGCCCGCCCCTGCCAAAAGGAGGAGGGGCCCCTCGGTAGCCAGCACCGCTCTCTGCTGTTCCGGGTTCAAATTGCTATAATCTAAGGCGATGGCAGCCCGCCGCGCCTGACAATATCGAGTTTCCAGTCCACTCTCCAACATAGTAACCAACCTGCGCTTTCCGTCCCTCGACATTTTTCGTACCCTCTGATTGTAATATAAAAGGGCGGGAAGGTCAACAAAGGGTTTTCTTTTGCGGGCCTTTCTGGTACAATCAAATGACATGGGAGGGGTTCTGATGAAGCTCATAAAACCGGCCGATTACGGCATAACCGTGGGGTCGCTCACAAAGGGAAAACGCAACCAAATTTCCGACGTGGCGGGGGTCACGGTGGGGCACTGTACCCTGGATACGGCGGCACATAAAACCGGCGTTACGGTGTTACTTCCTGTAAAGGAGAATCCCTTTACGCATAAGCTACCCGCAGGGGTGTGGGTGATGAACGGCTTTGGAAAGACACTGGGTCTGGTGCAAATTGAGGAGCTGGGCACCTTGGAGTCCCCCATCGCGTTTACCAACACCCTCAACGTGGGGCGGGTTCATGACGGGCTGGTGGAATACCTCTGCAGACGCTGTGAGGCGGAGGGGGTGCCCCTCACCTCGGTGAATCCCATCGTCTGCGAGTGCAACGATGCCACCTTAAACGATATTCGCCACCGCGCCGTGACCGAAGAACACGTTTTCGCCGCCATCGAACGTGCCGCCGCCGACTTCGACGAGGGGGACGTGGGGGGCGGCAAGGGGACGGTGTGCCACGATTTGAAGGGCGGCATGGGCTCCGCGTCACGGCTTATGACGGTGGACGGAACAGCCTTTACCATGGGTGCGCTGGTGCAAACCAACCACGGGTGTCTGGCGGACCTGACGATTGGCGGCCAAAACATTGGCAAAAAGCTAGCGGAGGATTTAGGCGAGCGGACTCCAGACCAAGGGTCTGTCATCGTAGTGCTGGCCACCGATTTGCCCTTGGATGCCCGACAGCTGCGGCGGGTGGCACGACGTGCCTCTGTGGGTCTGGCGCGGTTGGGTTCCTATGTGGGCCACGGTAGCGGCGAGGTGTTTATCGCCTTCTCCACTGCAAACCCTCAGACAACCACGGACGGAGCACTGCGCACCGTCACTGCCTATCGGGAGGACGACATGGACCTTCCCTTCCGCGCCGCCGCGGAATGTGTGGAGGAGGCGGTACTCTCCTCCATGCTCAACGCCCACGCCGTCACCGGCTTTTCGGGAAAGCACATCCCGGCACTGCTAGACCTTTGGCAGCCAAATTGAAATTACAAAAAGCACTTC
>JAVXKN010000033.1:0-5577 GCA_036647315.1 Oscillospiraceae bacterium
CAGCAGCAGCGGGCGGTCATGGCAGTGCCCTCCAACTGGAACATCTTGCCGTTGCGGTCCTGGGCGCGGACAATGACGTGGTTGGGGCGGGTGACTTCGCCGTACATCCCGGGGACGGACAGGCAGCCCTCCAAATCGGTCTGCTCGCCGTCACGCTTCACCAGAACGGGGTTTATCAGCTCTACCACGTTTTCGTTTTTGTCAGTAACCAGCACTGCACGGCGGCGAATCCCCACCTGAGGGGCGGCAAGACCCAGGCCGTTGGCCTTTTTCAGGGTTTCCCGCATATCGTCCAGTAGCTCGTGGAGACGGTCGTCAAAGTTGGTGACCGGGCGGCACACCGCGTTCAGTGTGGGGTCGCCCTCTGTTAAAATCTGTCGTAATGCCAAAATAAGTTCCTCCTAGTCCATTGGATTGTAATCTGCGAAAATTGAAACACCCTTATTCACCTTGTCCTGCTGGGCAGAACGGATGAGGTGGGCGATGAGGGCGCGCATTTCTTTGGTGTTTTTGCAGGAGAGCGTCAGCCGGTAGCGGTAGCGGTTATTCACCTTTGCCACCGCCGCGGGGGCGGGGCCCAAAAGCTGGGGGGCACTCTCGCTGTAAGGGGGCTGGGCCAGCGCGGTGTCTAAGCTGATGCGCAGCCGCTGACAGGCACGGAGGACGGCGGCCTCGTTGATGCCGGAGGCGGTGAGCACGAAAACATCCTGAAAGGGCGGACAGCCACGGAGGGCCCGCATATGAATCTCCTCGTCGTAAAAGCTGTCGTAGTCCTGACTGGCGGCAAAGCGGATGACCTCATTGTCCGGCGTGTAGGTCTGAATCACCGCCCTGCCCTTTTTCTCCCCGCGCCCTGCCCTGCCCACCACTTGGGTTAGCAGAGAAAAGGTGCGCTCGGCGGCACGGAAGTCGTCCACATAGAGGGACAAATCGGCGGCAATCACACCCACCAGCGTCACGTTTTCAAAGTCCAAACCCTTTGCCACCATCTGGGTGCCCACTAAAATGGGGATTTTCTCCTGCTCAAAGCGGGTGAAAAGCTTGTCGTGAGACTGGGTGGCGGTGACGGTGTCGGTGTCCATCCGCATGACCTCTACGTCGGGAAAAAGCTCCTCCAGCTCCTGCTGAACCTTCTGGGTGCCGGTGCCGTGAAATTCCAAGCGACCGCCACACTGGGGACAGGTTTCCGGCAGACGCTCCGAATGGCCGCAGTGATGACACATCAGGCGGTTATTGGCGGAATGATAGGTGAGATAAACGGAGCACCGGGGGCAGGTAGGGACGGCACCGCAGTCACTACAGGCTACCATCCGACTGGTCCCTCGGCGGTTGAGAAACAAAATACTCTGCTCGCCACGGCGGATATTTTCCGCCAGTTCCCGATGGAGGAGAGAACTGATGTCCCCGGGGATTCCCTGCCGCAAATCCTCCTTGCGGTCGCTGATTAAGACGCTGGGTAGGGCCTGCTCGTTAAAACGGCGGTGTAAAGTGAAAAGGCTGTACACCCCGTTGCGGGCGCAGTACATGCTCTCCACAGAGGGGGTGGCGGAACCTAGCAGTAACAGGGCTTTGTGCTCGTTACAGCGGAATTTTGCCACATCGCGGGCGTGGTAGCGGGGCACATTTTCCGACTTGTAGGTGTACTCCTGCTCCTCGTCCAGCACGATAAGCCCGATATTTTGCAGTGGCGCGAAAACGGCGGAGCGGGTGCCCAGCACCACGGTGGCCCGGCCGGATTGGATGCGTTTCCACTCGTCATACCGTTCCCCTGCCCGCAGGGAGCTGTGTAAAATGGCAATTTTCTCTCCAAAATAGGAGGTGAAAATGCGGAGAAGTTGGGGGGTCAGGGCGATTTCTGGCACCAGCACCATGGCGGTTTTGCCCCGCTTCAGTGTCTCCTCAATGAGTTTGATGTAAACCTGGGTTTTGCCGCTGCCTGTGATGCCGTAGAGGAGGGCCGCCGCCGGTTTTTCCTCACGGCACAGGGCATCCAGTCCCAAAAACGCCGCCTGCTGCTCCTCCGTGAGTGTCAGCGGGCCGGCGGGTTCAATGGGGCCGATGTCCACACGGCGAAAGGTCTCCTGCTTTTCCAGCGTCAAAAGTCCGCTTTTAACCAGAGATTTGATGGTGGCGTTGGAGGCACCTGTAAAGTAGCAAATTTCTTTTGTAGCCGCCGTTCCCACCGTAGCCAGCAATTCCACCACCGCGTAGCGGAGCGGCGCGCTCCCCCGCTTGGGGGTCACTTGTGCCAATGCCTCCTCCGCGGGAATGGACAGGCTGGCAAGCTGTTCGCTCTTATCGCCCACGCCACGGGAGGCACTGGATTCCAGCGTGATAATCCCCTGGTCGGCTAAGAGCTTGATGGCGGGGGCGGGATTTTTAATGCCAAAGGCGGTGCGGATTTGGCTCAAATCGGCGGTACCCTCATTGGCAAATAAAATCTCTACCAGATTTTTGGCGGCCTCCGATTTTCCCGCCGCCTCAAGGGCCTGCTCGTGGGTGACGCTGTTAGAAATATGGTAGCTGTCCCGCAGGGTGAACCACAGACCGGCGGGGAGCATGGCCTTGGCGCAGTCGTAAACGGTACAAAAGCAGCGTCTGCTCATCCACAGTGCCAGCGCAATGCCCTGGGCGTCCAGCACCGGATTTTCGTCTAAAAGGGTGATAACACTTTTCAGCTTGCGGGCTCGATCCTCGGTGCCCAGTGCCAAAATCAGGCCGTCAGAACGGCGGTTGCCCGCACCGAAGGGGACGATGACCCGCATACCCGGTTGGGCACGTTCCGCAAGCTCAGGGGGCAGCGCGTAATCGTAGGGCTTGTCGATGGCATAGGGGGCGGCAGCCAAAGCGATTTTTGCGGTTGGAATCTCGTTCATTCTGCACTCCCCCTGTTCTGAAAGCAAGCCCCCGGTAGCACCGGGAGCTTGTCGTTGGACCCTTATGCGTCGATGTCTACATAGACCTTTCCTTGGGCGACTTCCTCGATGGCCATAGACACCGGTTTATCCTCCAAGGGGATGCCGGAGTTCTCGGACTCACTGGAAATTTGGCGGGCACGCTGGGCCACAATGTTCACGAGCATATAGCGGCTGGGAACTTGGGCGAGTAGGTCTTTCATGGCTGGATATAGCATCATAATTTGTTCGCTCCTCTTATTTCATTCGCTCTGTAAGCTGAATGCGGTTTTTGGTGCGGCAACGTTCCGCGGTGAGAATGGCGCAGATTTCTGCTGCGGCATGGGACACATTATCATTCACCACCAGATAGTGATAGGCGGGAATTTCACGGTATTCTTCACGGGCTTTCAGGAGCCGTCCGGCGATAACCTCTTCGTCGTCGGTATTGCGGCCGTGAAGACGGCGGGAAAGCTCTTCAAAGGAGGGCGGGATGATGAAAATAAGGACGGCCTCCGGGCATTTTGCCCGAACTTTGGCGGCACCCTTTACTTCAATATCCAATAGAACATCGATGCCTGCCGCCAGCTTTTCCTGAATGACCTTTAGGGAAGTGCCATAGTAGTTGCCCACATATTCGGCGTATTCCAGCAGTTCGTCACGGGCAATCATGCCCTCAAACTCACTGCGGGGCACAAAGCAGTAGTTCACGCCGTCCGCCTCGCCCACCCGGGGGGCTCTGGTGGTAAAGGAGACGGAGAAGAATATGTCGTCCCGCTCACTGAGCAGCTCGGAAATTACCGTGCTTTTTCCCACGCCGGAGGGGCCGGAAAGGACGATGAGCTGGCCCTTTGGTTTGTTTACTTCGCTCATTCGCTCTCAACCTCTCGTTCTGCCGCAGTCTCTTTATCCGCTAGGCGGCCTGCCACTGTCTCCGGCTGAATGGCCGACAGGACGATGTGGTTATTGTCCATAATGAGGACGGCGCGGGTACGGCGGCCGTAAGTGGCATCAATGAGGATGCCCTTGTCCCGGGCCTCCTGAACCATGCGTTTAATGGGTGCGGAATCGGGGCTCACAATCGCAATCATGCGACCTGCCGAGACCATATTACCGTAGCCAATGTTGATAAGCTTCAAGTGGTCTCTCCCCTTTACTCGATATTTTGCACCTGTTCCCTGATTTTCTCAATCTCTGCCTTGATATCCACCACATGGCGGGTCATTTCAATGTCGCCGCACTTGGACCCGATGGTGTTGGCCTCACGGTTAAACTCCTGAATGAGAAAGTCCAGCTTACGGCCGGTAGCGCCGCCCTTTGCAAGCAGCTCCTTCAGCTGGGAGAGGTGACTGCGCAGACGGACGGTCTCCTCGTCCACCGCCACCTTGTCGGCGTAAATCGCCGCCTCTGTGAGGATGCGGTCCTCGCTGAGGGCGGAATTTTGCAGTACCTCCGCCATCTTGTTTCCCAGTCTGGTGCGGTACTCGGAAACGGTTTGGGGGGAACGCTCCTCCACATAGGCAGTAAGCGTTTCGATGGTTTTGGCGCGGCTGAGCAAATCTTCCGCCAGCTTTTCTCCCTCGCGGGCGCGCATGGTGTTGAAGTCCGCCAGTGCCAAATCTAGGACGGCGCACAAATCTGCCGCAATCTCGTCGGTGTCACCCTTGGCTTTTTCCACCATGAGCACCTCGGGGAACCCTGCCAGCAGGGAGACGGAAATGTCGTCTGTGAGGCTGTAAGTGTCCCGCAGAGAATGCAGTGCCGCCAGATAGCCCTCTGCCACCGGCTGATTCACCGTGACGGTGGCACCCTCGGCGGCACCCTCAACCACGGTGACGAACACGTCTACCTTGCCCCGTGAAATTTCCTTTTGCACCCGGGCCTTGATGGCGTCCTCCGCGAAAATATAGGCACGAGGCAGCTTAACGGTACAATCCAAATAGCGGTTATTCACCGCCCGTACTTCCACAACAATGGTGCGGTCATTGCGCTTTTCTTCGCCACGACCGTAGCCTGTCATACTCCGAATCAACAACTGTTCCTCCCTTCCGTGCGGACTAATGCCGCACCGCCTTGGCGATTCGCTGGGTATAGAACCACATCAGCTTGGTAAATCCAAAATCATAAATCAAAAAAACCACATTGATGGCGATGTAAATGAGCACCCGATTGCCCCGGATCATCTCCGGCATCGCCGGGAGGAAAAACGCCGAGAAAGCCATGAGAAAGAGGGTGAGAATGATGTTGAAAAACACCAGCTTACAAAGAATTTCCACCGGCAGCTTTTTAAGCTTTTCAATGAGAAATTTGATGATGGGATAGAGCCCAAAAAAGAGGACGTACAGGAGGATAATTCCCTTGTCCGGTGCCAGCAAAAAGCCCAGAATGGCTGTGGCAGCATAGGTGAGACTGCCGCCCACCACGCCGGTTGAGACAATGGCGACGGCGGGACACAGACCGGCAATGGCAACGACAGCCCAGCGGCCTGACGGAAGGATGCAGGAGATATACAGCAGCACTAACCCAATGGCGGTGAGCAGCGCGGGCAGGGCAATCTTGGCGGCCTCCCGCCCCGAATTCCCCCGGCCCATATTAGCAGTTTCCTCCGCCGCACAGGCAGTTGACGCACATCAGTGTGGAGCAGCAGTCGCAGGCATCGGGGCCTCTGGCAGCGGCACCGTAG
>JAVXKN010000033.1:5587-11027 GCA_036647315.1 Oscillospiraceae bacterium
CGATAGGCCTGACCGCCCTGCTGCATCAGGTTAAGAGCCTGGCGGTATTCCATGTTGCCCGGGTCCATCTGGCAGGCCAGCTGATAGTTCTGCTGGGCCTCGTCCATCCAGCCCTTGCGGTAGGCCACAGAACCAGTGAGGAAAAACCACTCCGCGTCCTTGGTGGTGGCCTCGTTTTGCAGGATTCTATCCGCCATATCCAAGTTGCCGCCGTTGATGGCACTGCGCACTCTGGCATAGAGGGGATTGCTGCTGGCGGCACTGCGCTGATAGCTGCCTTGATATGCGGTGCCGCCGCCGGAGGACCGCTTTTGCAACGCGTCGTACGCCTCGTTAATCTCCTTCATCTTTTCCTCGGCAAGGTCAGAGAGGGGATTGTTCTGGTAATTATCAGGGTGGTATTTCCGCGCTAAGTCGCGGTATGCACGCTTGATTTCCTCGTCGGAGGCATTGGGTTCTACGCCCAGTGTGCTGTACGGATCATTCATTCGTTGTTCTCCCAATATTTTTTTGTGCGGCGCGCCATTTCCCGGTAAAAACCAAATCTTCCACCATTGGCAGGCCCAGATATAGGATATTCTCTAAAATCGCGCTCCTGGGACCGCCGTCCATCAGTTGGTATGCGGCACAGGCAAGACTGCGGGAATTTTCTAAGGTTTTGCGGAGATAGTCAAAGTCCGGCTGGCCGGAAAAGCGGGTATTCAGGGGGTTATAATCGCCGTTCTTTTGGTCATCGGCGAAATCGTCCACCGCGTCCACCAGATAAATCCAGCGACCTATATGGTACAGCAGCTGTTCCATTGCCCGGCGAATTTTCTCATCCTCTTCGCTGGCAGCTGCACTGAGAATTTTAGCGAAGGTGTCTGCCGTTCTGTCAATGGAGGGAGAATTGGCCTCCTCCAAGGACTGCAACTCTTTTAGGTGGAGCACTACGGCACTGTTGAACTCCGGGCGCAGGGCCGCCGCTTTTTGATAGGCTCCGTGGAGAATTGCGGCACTGACACGGGCGGGCAAACCCTTCCAAAACCCGGAATCTGCCACGTTGTCCCGCAGTTTCCAGTAGGTGAGAATGAGGCTTTCGTCCGCCGCCGCCTCCATGGCGGGGCCTGCCGTGCACACGTTTTTCTTGTGGGCAGGATGGGCGGCGCACCGTTTTTTGCAGGCGTGGAAGGTGCCTTCACCGTGGGCTAAGAGCATGGTGAGGAAGACGAAGTCATAGTTGAGGGTCATGCGGGCGGCAAAGCCGTAGCGGTTTCCCAATGTGTGGCACAGGCCGCAATAGACCGCCTCGTAGGCCTCTAAATCCTTGACCTTTAATTCACCGCGCAGGGGGCGCACATAACCGAACATCAGTAGAGAGTGATGGCGATTTTATACTCGCCCACCACGCCGGCACCGGAGCCGTTATCCAGATAAACCTTGGCTGTTACAATGTTTTGGCCACGGGGCAGGGACAGGTCTTTCAAATCGGCTACCACTCTCAGGTGCTGGGCCAAGACCAAATCAATGGCCTTCTGGTTGCCACGCACCTGAACTTGAACGGACTTCGTGACTGCTTTGGCACGGCGACCGTTGGGGACGTTGATAATCTCAATGTTGTCTGTTTCCAGCGTCTTGGTAATCAGACCGTTTACCCGCACGGCGACAGTGGCCTCCGCAACGCCGCTGACATTTTGCAGTTCCGCGGCGATGGGAATCGTCATGGTGACAGTTTCCGTACTAATCACTTTGGAGAGGTCGATGACACCCAAATTGATATCCTCATAGGCGGCAAGCACATCCTCCGCGCCGGACACCACAATGGTTTTCGGCTCGATGGTGTAGGTGATATTGTCCTCGGTGGCACCGCCGCCGGGGGTAAAGTCGATTTTCAGCGGAATCTCCTTTACCATCACTACGGGGAGGGTCACGTTGACGGTCTCCGGGTCACACTTCACCGCCAAATCGGTCATATCCTCATCGCCGTAGCCCATGAGTTTGACGGGCATATCTTCGCGGACGGTTTCCGAGAGCGTATCTCGTGTCAGCGTAATCAGTGCGTAACTCACGCGGTTGACAAGGGCCTCTTCCCCGCTGACTTCCACCATAGCGGGATTCATCACAAATTCGCCCATCTGGTAGCCGTCGGCAATGCTGCCCTCAAAAGTGCCCCGAACCTCCACTGTGCGGCTTACCCGCTTGGAGACCACCACGTTTACATAGAAGGTGCGGTCCAATACCGCCACCTCGCTGGCTGACACATTGGCGGGCCAACCGATGGTATAGGCCTGACTGTAATCCCCCGCGGCAGAGAGCTTGCTCACGTCTACCGTGATGGTAATATTATCCCGGTTAATCTTTGACAGGGTACTGCGCTTTCCCTGAACCTTCAGGTTCACCGTAGCATCTCGCCCGGTTGTCACCATGAGATTGGACGATGCCAACACATCCTCCCCCGCCAACGTGACGGGGATGGTGGTGATGGTTTGGGTCATATCGTCGTTCTGCACATTCACCACATACAGCCAAAGGCAGCAGGCAATGACGATAGAAAGGACGATATAGAGGGCTTTATTGACCTTTTCCTTCTTTTCCATCTTCATTCACTCCCTTTTTGGACTTGAACAGGCCGGAAAAACCGCCGCCCTGTTTCTTTTCGGGTTCTTCGGGCATCAGCTCATTTTGCAGCAGACGCTCCAGTGTTTCAGGTGCCAAATGCCGTTTGAGCATCCCGCCCACCGCCACGGAGATAGAGCCGGTCTCCTCGGAGACAATGGCCACCACCGCGTCGGAATGTTCGCTGACACCAATACCGGCCCGATGGCGCATTCCCAAATCACGGCTTAAATTCACGTTGCCGGAGAGGGGGAGCATACAGCCGGCACCGGCGATACGCCCGCCGCGAATAATCACCGCACCGTCATGGAGGGGAGCCTTGTCCCAAAAGAGATTCTTGAGCAATTCGGCGGTGACGGTGGCATCGAATTTTGTGCCGGTGCGGATGGCATCGTCCAAAAGATTCTTTCGCTCAAAAACCATCAGCGCACCCACCTTGTCCTTAGAGAGCGCGGTATAGGCGGCAACGGTTTGGGTGATTGCACTTTCAATCTCGCTGGGAAGTTCCTCATGGGTGAACATATGGCCCAGCTTGCTGCTGCCCAGCTGTTCCAAAAATTTACGAATTTCCGGCTGAAAGACGATAACCAGGGCTAAGAAGCCCAATTCAACGGTTTTGCTCAGAATAAAGCTGATGACGTTGAGTTGCAGGAAATCGGCCAGCCACAGGGTGGCCAGAATCAGCAGAATTGCCTTGCCCACCTGAGCCGCGCTGGTGCGCCGCACCAGGAGCATGAGCCGATAGACCAAATAGGCTACGATGGCGATGTCGATTAAATCGGTCGGCTTCACCATCTGTATAAACCCTATGGCATTTTGTAGCACCTGATTCAAAGCATCCATTTCACAACGTCTCCTGCATCAAAATAGCGCGGGAGGTGTCCTCCCATTTTGTGGCTTTACGGCAAGGGTTTCCCACCTGTTTTAGACCAGAGGTACAATGTAATTCCTACAATGCACCCATTCTGTATATTATAATAGATTTTTGCTCAAATGGCAAGGAAAACGGCCATTAATTTTCTTTGAACATTTTGTGACATTTCTCACGGTTTCGCCTGAAAACGTCACATTCGTCCGTATTTGCACAAAAAATGGGGCGGTGTCCCACACTACCGCCCCATTTCATCTACTTTTCACGGTTTCTTGCTTAAAATTTGGCTTAAATGCACTAAAAATTGGTCGATTTCTTGTGCATGATTGAAGGCGGAAACACTGGCGCGCACGGTGCCGGTGGCGGCTGTTCCCGCCACATTGTGGGCCAGAGGGGCGCAGTGCAGTCCTGCACGGACCGCGATGCCGTGTTTTCCCAGCAGTCCCGCCAACTCCTCGCAGTCCATTTTGGCTGTGCGGAAGGAGAGCACCCCGGACTGATTGAGGCATTTTGGACTGTAAAACTGCTGAACATCGGGACTGTTTTTCAGACCCCGGGCCAGCTGGGCGATAAGCTTTTTTTCGTGTGACAGGATACACCCGCTCCCCCGCCGTTTGACGAAGTTCAGACCCTCGGCTAGCCCTGCGATGCCGCAGACATTGTGGGTGCCCGCCTCCAAACGGTCCGGCAAAAAGTCCGGCATCTGCCACAGGGCGGAGGCACTTCCTGTCCCGCCGCAGAGGACTGTGCTCGTTGTGACATCCTTGCCGCAGAGCAAAATGCCGGTGCCTTGAGGGCCGTAAAGCCCCTTGTGGCCCGGCATGGCAATAAAGGCGGCTCCCCAGCGGTCCAGAAAAATCGGATGGCTACCGGCGGACTGGGAGGCATCTATAATCAGCGGCTTTTCCCGTCTGGCACAGAGTTCTGCCAGTTCCTCAACCGGCAGTTCATAACCAAAGACGTTGGAGACGTGAGTACAAATCACCGCGTCCACCTCCGCTGTCAGCAGTTTTTCAAACTGTTCCAGCAACTCCACAGGCCGAAACAGCGGCGCGTCCGCCACCTTGAGGGTGAGGCCGTCGATATTTTTCAGCGTTCGAGTCACCGCGTTGTGCTCATAGCCGGAAATCAGCGCGGTACCCCCCGGCTTAACCAGCGAGTGGATGGCGATATTGAGGCCGTGGGTGGCGTTGCAGGTGAAAACCACCCGCTCCGGCTCACCCACGTCAAAGAGTTCCGCCGCCAATTCACGGCAGTGAAACACTGTCTCCGCCGCCAGCATGGCAGGCCGGTGCCCGCCGCGTCCCGGGCTTGCCATGTTTTCTATGGCTCGTCGGACTGCCACCGCAACGGCAGGCGGCTTTTGCAACGTGGTGGCGGCACTGTCCAAATAAATCACAGCTGCGCCTCTAGGCAGCCGCCGTCTTCGGTACAGATATAGACACGATTTGTTGGCAGCTCCGCTTTTTTGAGCACCACCAGCGCATCGGTGAGCCGCCGCTGAGAGACCTTTACGGCGTGACTGCAGCCTTCGCCGGAAATACTTTTGGGTGAGCGCAAAATCGGTGCGGAAATACCCGCCCGCTCTAAAACACTGGCTGTGCGCTGGGCATAGGTCAGTGAGCGACAAATAATAAGATAGTAGACCACGAAAAACCATTCCTTTCCGGTGCGCGGGCAAAAAAATACGCGCCCCTCTCGCATCATTCTATGTGAGAGGGGCGCGGGTTGATATTCAGTTACAGGGACTCCAAAAGCACCACGGCGTGGGCTGCGATGCCCTCTTCACGACCGGTAAAGCCCAGGTGTTCCTCCGTGGTGGCCTTCACGTTAATCTGTCCGGGTAATACGCCCAGGGTATTCGCCAGCGCACTGCGCATGGCGGGGAGAAAGGCCGCCAGCTTGGGGGCTTGGGCGATGATGGTGCAGTCGGCATTTCCCAGCCGATAGCCGGCGGCAGCCACCATTTTTACC
>JAVXKN010000034.1:0-10781 GCA_036647315.1 Oscillospiraceae bacterium
TGGCAAGGCCGGTGTCCTCAGATTCCGCGTTCATAATGGTGTCAAAGAGGGCGATGGGGTCCTCAGCGGCGGTCAGACGCTTGGCGGCATCCTCCGCTTTGGCTTTGCTGGCGGCTTTGGCGGTGTCGTCCAGCGGCTGGCCGGTGGCGGGGTCTACGGTCATGTAGAGGATGTGTTTGGCGGCAAGCAAATCTTCGTTTGCCACAAACTTGGTGATTTTTTCGTTCACACCGTCCCCCTCTTCCTTGAAGTAGGTCTCCTGAATGGCGGCGGAGAGGGTGTTGGTGGAGTTAATCCAAAAGAGGGTGCTGTCGTTGATGGCGATGGCCTCTAAGGCATCGGCGTATTTGTCCTCGCCACCCAGTTTGGTGATGACCTGGGAGCGGATGGTCTCCAGCTCTTTCAGCTGGTCGGCGGTGAGTTCAATGCCCATTTCCTTGGCCTTATTGTGGACAAAAAGATAGGTGAGCGCGGTTTTGCGGCTGACCTCCATCATGTAGTCCGCCATGGTTTTGCCCTCGGATTCTTGGGTCCAATCCATCTGCTGTCCGTACTGGGAGAGGAAGTTTTGGTAGTCCAAAATATTGGCGGAGAGGAAGTAGTAAAACTGTTCCGCGGTGATGGAGTCGCCACCCATGGTGAGCATGGGGGTTTTGGCGGCAACGCCGGAGAGCTTTTCTACTATGTCGGTTTTGTGATCGGGGAGCAGGGTGGGGCCGGCGGTTTTGGGGGTGGTGCCGCAAGCGGCAAGAGACAGGCTCATAGCCCCGGCAAGAGCCAGAGCGAGCATCCGAGAGCGTATTTTCATCATATCCTCCTATAATTAGAAACTAGGGACTACTATAACACCCTGGGTTTCAAATTGCAACGAAAGTGGGGCGGGGTTTGCAGAACGTTCATAAAATTCGGAAAAGATTACGGCTGTTGCGCGGTTTTTCCGTAGTCCTCCACCAGGCGGGTGCCCAGTTTTAACGCGTCCTCTCCCTTTTTGACACGGAGGGACAGGTAGGGCTTTTCCCCGGCGGAAAAGAGGAGTCTGCCCTTGTATCGCTCCTCGCCGCAGAGGGCGGAAACCCGGCTTAAATCGAAGTCTGCCAGCATGAAGTTGAGGCTTGCCCCTTTCTGGGCGATTTCCGAAATGCCGTTCTGGGCGGCGGCACTGCGGAGAAGTGCCACGGAAATGAGGTTATTGACAGGCCGGGGCGGGTCGCCGAACCGGTCAATGAGCTCGTCGGTTAAGTCGTCCGCGTCCTCCTCGTTGCGAATGAGGGCAATGCGGCGGTACAAATCCATCCGCTGTTCGGGTGAGGGCACATAGCGGTCGGGGATACTGGCGGAGACGGAGAGGTCGGCGGCGCACTCGGTTTTCTGCAGGGGCAGTTCCCCTTTTTCCTGCAAAACCGCCTCCTCTAAGAGTTTTAGGTACAAATCGTACCCCACGGTCATCATAAACCCGGACTGCTCCGGCCCTAAAACGTTGCCCGCACCACGGATTTCAAGGTCACGCATGGCGATTTTGAACCCGGAGCCGAACTCGGCAAATTCCCGAATGGCACCCAGCCGTTTGGCGGCGATTTCCGTCAGCACCTTGCCGTGGCGGTAGGTCATGTAGGCAAAGGCACGGCGGGAGGACCGGCCCACCCGGCCCCGAATTTGGTGGAGCTGGGAGAGCCCCATTTTGTCCGCGTCCTCAATGATGAGGGTGTTCACGTTGGGGATGTCGATGCCGGTTTCGATGATGGTGGTGCACACCAAAACGTCCACCTCGCCGTCAGTCATCCGGGTCATCACGTCGCCAATTTCCTCTTGAGACATTTTGCCGTGGGCGATGGCGATGGACACGTTTTCCCCTAGCAAATCGGAGAGTTTCGCGGCGGCGCGCCCGATGGTCTCCACCCGATTGTGGAGGTAGAAAACCTGCCCGCCCCGTTCGGTCTCCCGACGGATTGCGTCGGCAAGAACCCCCCAGTCGTGCTCCAACACATAGGTCTGGACAGGCTGGCGGTCCTGTGGCGGTTCCTCCAGGGTGGACATATCCCGCATCCCGGACAGAGCCATATTTAAGGTGCGGGGGATGGGGGTGGCGGAGAGGGTGAGAACGTCCACCTGTTTGGCGATTTCCTTCAGTTTTTCCTTGTGGGTCACGCCGAACCGCTGCTCCTCGTCCACCACCAGAAGCCCCAAATCCTTGAACTTTACGTCCTTTTGCAGCAGGCGGTGGGTGCCGATTAAAAGGTCGGTGTGTCCGTCAGCGAGGGACTGCAATACGTTTTTCATCTGGGCGGGTGTGCGGAACCGGCTCATCACGTCGATATTCACCGGGTATTTGGAAAAGCGCGCCTGGGCGGTGAGGTAGTGCTGGCGGGCCAGCACCGTGGTGGGGACTAAAATCGCCGCCTGCTTGCCGTCCAAAATGCACTTCATAATGGCGCGGAAGGCCACTTCGGTCTTGCCGTACCCCACGTCGCCGCATAAAAGCCGGTCCATGGGCATGGTCTGTTCCATGTCCCGCTTAATCTCCGCGATGCACCGCAGCTGGTCGCCGGTTTCGGTGAATTCAAAGCGGTCTTCAAATTCCCGCTGCCAGGGGGAGTCCGGGGAGAAGGCGAAGCCGGGCAATCTCTGCCGCTGGGCGTAGAGCTGAACCAGACCTTTTGCCAAATCCGCCACGGCGGCACGGGTTTTGGTCTTGGCCCGCTCCCATTCCGTCCCCCCTAATTTGGAGAGCCGTTTGGCTAGGTTATCCTCGCCGCCGCCGATATACTTGCTCACCAAATCCAGCTGGGTGGCGGGGACGTATAGGACATCTGCACCGGCGTAGGCGATTTTCACATAGTCTTTTTCCACGCCGTCGGCGGTCATTTTGGTCATCTCTACGAACCGGCCGATGCCGTGGTGCTCGTGGACTACAAGGTCGCCGGGGGCAAGGTCGGCGTAGGAATTTAACTTCTGCCGGTTGGAGGAGGCCTTGGGGGGCCGCTTCTTTTTCCCCACGGTCAACGTCCCCTCGGTGAGGACGGCGATTTTCCCGGCGGGGTACTCAAAGCCGGCGGAGAGCCCACCTACGGTGATGACGGCATCCCCCGGTTTGGGCAGGTCGTGGAGGGTGAAGTCCACGGCGGCCTTCACCTTGTGGTCGTGGAGCAGGGTCTGCAAATTCAGTGCCCGCTGTTCGGAGGACACCAGTACCACGGCGGCGTAGCCCTCGTTTTTGTAGTGGGACAGGTCGGAGAGGGCGGTCTCCAAATTGGTGCCGTAGGAGGGGAGCTGCTTTGCCAAAACGGACAGGAGGGTGCGGGGCGGGGTGACGTAGCCGGAGGAGGTGAAGGAGTCCAGATAGCAGACGGGGAAGTCCTCCAAAAAGGCGGAAAATTCCTCGTAGGTGCGGGCGTAAACGGCGTTTTTGCCGCCGATGAGTTCTTTTTCAAGGAGGGTTTTAATGTCCTCCGTCAGCTGCCACAGGTAGGTTTTCGCCCGCTCTGCCACTCTGCCGCTCTCGGAGAAGCACACGACGCAGTCCGGGGGAAAGTAGTCGATGGCGGTGGCCATGGCGGGGTAAATTTGGGGGAGATAGCGGTCGCCCCCGGGGCAGTTGGGGTCGGGGGAGAGGGCGGGGAGCACCTCGGCGGCGGGCAAAATCGACGCGCTGTCCAGCTGCTCCACCCGCCGCTGGGTGGAGACGCTGAAAAGCCCCAGAGAGTCAATGTCGTCCCCCCAGAATTCCGCCCGGACCGGGTGGTCGTAGGCGGGGGAGAAAAAGTCCAAAATGCCGCCACGGAGGGCAAATTGCCCCACGCCCTCCACCTGCTCGGTGCGGCTGTACCCCGCCGCCACCAAGGCGTCGGTGAGTTCGTTTAAGTCGGTGGGGGTGCCCATGGTGATGGTGCGGGAGACGCTGTCCAGCAGGGCGGGGGGCATGGTGCGCTGGAGGAGGGACTCGATGGTGGCCACCACCACAGGTGCGTCGTTTTGCAGCATTTTGCGAAAAACTTGCAGTCTCCGATGTTCCCATGCGTGAGACGCGGCGGCGGCATCGTAAAAGGCGAATTCCCGGGCGGTGAGCCGCAGGGGGGGATCCCCCAAAAAGGCGGAAAGGTCAGCGGACAGGCGGTCTGCCTCGTCCTCGTCGGCGCAGATGAGCACCATGGGCCGGCGGGTTTCCTGGTGTAAACAGGCGGCAAAATGGGCGCGATGAACCGGCGACAACCCGGAGAGGGCTGCCGGACAACGGCCGGAATCTAAGGCGGTGAGCAGGGTTCTAAATTCCGGGATAAAATTGGGCAGCGTGGTGAGCAGCTTCATAACAATTCCTCATTGCAGAAAAGGGGTATGCCGATTTTAGTTAAACTGCGCCATGGCCTTGTCCGGGCCGTCCTTGAGAAAGACCTCAATGGCATCGGCGGCCTTTTTTGCCGCCAGATCCATGGCTTTCTTGTCCTCGCCGGTGAATTTTCCCAGCACCCAGTCCGCCAAATCGTAGTCCGGGTGGGGCTTTTCCCCCACCCCGATTTTTAGGCGGGGGTAGGCATCCGTCCCCAGATGGCTCTGGATGCTCTTGAGGCCGTTGTGGCCGCCGGCGGAGCCGTTTAGACGAATCCGCAGCTTGCCGATGGGCATGGACACGTCGTCGGAGACCACCAAAACGTGGTCCGGGGGGACTTTGTAAAACCGCGCCGCCTCGCCCACCGCCTCACCGGAGAGGTTCATATAGGTCACGGGCTTCATGAAAAGGGCGGTTTGCCCGCCCACCACGGCGGTGTTGGTCAGCGCTTTGAATTTCAGCTTTTGGACGGGGATATTGCAGCGTTCCGCCAAAGCGTCCCCCACCCGCCAGCCCACATTGTGGCGGGTATTCTCATACTTATCGCCGGGGTTGCCTAAAAAGACCAAAAGCCAAGAGACAGGTTTTTTGGAGAAAAACATGATGCACCTCGTTCTACCATCAGACGAAAAAACGGACTGCCGCGCCAGCTCGCGGGCTGGCTGGCGGGACACCCTGGGGGTATCGGCGCAAACCAGTGCGTACACGGCACGGCAATCCGTTTTGTCAAGAATTACACAAACAGCTTGGAGACGGAAACTTCTTCGTAGATGCGCTCAATGGCATCGGCGAACATGGGGGCCACGGTGAGGTACTTGATTTTGTCGCAGGTTTCGCCGTGGGGGGGAACGGTGTCCAGGAAGACGGCTTCTTTAATGACGCTCTTTTCAATGCGCTCAATGGCGGGGCCGGAGAGGACACCGTGGGAGGCGCAGGCGTAAACGTCCAGCGCGCCGCCGATTTCCACCAGAGCCTTGGCCGCGCCGCAGAGGGACCCGCCGGTGTCTACCATGTCGTCAAAGAGGATGCAGTTTTTGCCCCGGACGTCGCCGATGATGTTCATGACCTCGGAGGAGTTGGCCTTTTGGCGGCGTTTATCAACGATTGCAAGGCTCATGCCCAGCTTCTGGGCAAAGGCGCGGGCCCGGGAGACAGAGCCCACGTCGGGGGAGACCACCACCATGTCCTCATGGCAGTCGGCGAATTTGTCGGCAAAATAGGTGGTGAAGATGGGGTTTCCTAAGAGGTTATCCACGGGGATATCGAAAAAGCCCTGAATCTGGGAGGCGTGTAAATCCATGGTGAGGACGCGGTCCGCGCCGGCGCGGGTGATGATGTTTGCCACCAGTTTTGCGGAGATGGGGTCGCGGGGCTTGGTTTTGCGGTCCTGACGGGCGTAGCCGAAGTAAGGAATCACAGCGGTGATTCTGCCGGCGGAGGCTCTCTTCAGCGCGTCAATCATGATGAGCATTTCCATCAGATTGTCGTTCACCGGCGCGGAGGTGGACTGAATGACGAAAACGTCAGACCCACGCACTGTCTCGAAGATGGAGACAAAGTTCTCCCCGTCGGAGAAAGCACCTACCTCGGCGTTCCCTAAGCTGATACCCATATTCTTGCAGATGGCCTCTGCCAGGTCGCGGTTGGAGTTGCCGGAGAAAATTTTGATGTCCTTGCCGTGTGAAATCATGTTTTGCATCCCCCTATTATAATTTATATGTACGCGCCGGTTTAAGAGCGCGTCTTTCGCTTTTTTGCCCAGTCGGGCTTGATAATCTGTCGGGCACGAGCCACAGCCAAGCTGTCCGCAGGCACCTCGCTTGTAATGGTGGAGCCGGCGGCGGTGAAGGCGCCCGCCCCCACGGTGACCGGTGCCACCAGATTGGTATTACAGCCCAAAAAGGCGTTGTCCCCCACAGTGCAGCGGTGCTTTTCAGTGCCGTCGTAGTTCACGGTGACGGTGCCGCAGCCGAAGTTTACATGCTCCCCTACGTCGGAATCCCCCACATAGGTCAGGTGGGGCACCTTGGTGCCCGCGCCGATGGTAGAGTTTTTCAGCTCCACAAAGTCGCCGATTTTAACCCCCTGTGCCACATGGCAGTTGGGCCGGACGTAGGCAAAGGGCCCCGCTGTAATATTGTCCTCCAAAACGCTCTCAAAGAGCTGGGAGGAGTTTAAGTGGCAGCCGTTTCCGATGGTGCAGTCCACAATCTGGGTGTTGGGGCCGATTTCGCAGTTTTCCCCAATGACGGTGTTCCCCCGCAGAATGGTCCCGGGGAGCAGGAGGGTACCCGCACCCACGGTGACGGTAGGGTCTACATAGACCGAAGAGGGGTCTAACATCCGAACGCCGCCGGTGGCAAGTCTTGTGAGGGTGTCAAAGCGGTGTGCCCGCTGGTCGTCCCAGCTGTCCGCGGGACGTAACGCAAGTTTAATCATGTTGTGTTTCGACCTCTCGAATGAGAATAAAGGGGGTGAGCTGGCGGACTTGACCGGCGGGGTTGTCCCGAATCATGGACACCAAAGTCTCGTCGTCAATGTTCGCCAAAGCCTTGCCCTTGCCTAAAATTTCTACCGAGATGGCGTTAGCGTCCACAATCATGGTGACAACGCCGGTCTTTTCAAAAATCTCGTCGCACACACCGTTGGGGTTTGCGGGGATGCGGATGCCCATGTGCTCGTACTCGGGGATATCGTGGCCGTAGAACCCGTCCAGCCCGGAGACTTCGCCGCCGGCAATGCGGTAGAAGGTGCCGTGAACGCCGCGGAGCTTGTCGATGGCGGAGCGGAACGCCGCCCAGATGATGCGCAGGGAGCCGCACTCGTTGATGGCGAACTGCATTTTCACCGGGGTGCCCGCGCCGGGGCCTGCCGCGGTCTGATGGACAAACTTACAGAGGATGCGAGCGAGCCATCCCGGCTTAACCTCATCCTCTGTTACAACGCGCTTTTGGCACAGGGCGATTATTTTTTCGCTGGAGGATAGAATATCCCCTGCCTCGTAGATGGGTACCACATATTTTTGGATGAGGTCGATATAGTCCTCCCCCACCGTGATAAAATGGGTCTGAATAGCGTGGCGGGCGTAGGTTTTGTCCCCCACCTGAATGGTCAGTGATTTGCCCTCATTGGCGAAGAATTCCATGAGGTCACCCCTCTTTACATAGTTTGTACTCTCATTATATCCATTTCTCACGGAGAACGCAAGGTGACAAAGCAAAATAATCAGGAATGTGTGAAAATTCAGAGAGAACCCCCCTAAAACTGGAATATTGCACAAAGGGTTTGGCAATCCTACCCTACAAACGACAGCTGTGTGGGTGAGGAGGAATGGTTTTGGGCTTTTTTGGACGGGAGCGGGACTACACCCCGCCCCATCCCCGCCGTGAGGTGGAATTCGACCTGCCGCTGAATCCCCAGAGTATTATAGCGGCCTTTGATAACTGCGTGGACTTTGCCCAGCGGCCCCTGTTTCTGGGTGGCGACCCCAAAAAGCCCGCCCCTCTTTACAGTGGTGGGGATGGTGAAAAGCGAGCGGGTGAACGATTACGTCCTCCGGCCCATGTCTCAGGACGAGACGCTGGCACGGGTCAGCATGGGGGAGGCCTACGATTTGATGCTGGCGGGTGCCCTCTATAACCTCACCGCCACCCGGGTAAGCACCGTTGACAGCGCGGTGGCCGCCATGATTGAGGGCTCCTGCCTGCTGCTCTTTCCCGGGATGGCGGAGGGGCTTCTGTGCTCCGTTGCCACCGAGGAAAAGCGGTCTGTCACCGCCCCCCAAAACGAGCCCGCCGCCAAGGGTGCCATGGATTCCTTTGTGGAGAGCCTCCGCACCAACACCTCGCTGGTCCGCCGAAGACTGCGGGCACCCACCCTGAAAATCAAAGAACAGGCGGTGGGCCGCCAGACCAAAACCCCGGTGGATCTTCTCTATATCGAGGGGATTGCGGACTTGAAAATCGTCCGTCAGGCGGAAAAACGGCTGGCAGAAATCGACATTGATGCCCTTTTGACGGCGGGGGAGCTGGAACAGTATCTGGTGGACGGCAGTAAAACCGCCTTTCCGCTGCTCCCCTATACCCAGCGGCCCGACCGATTTTGCACCGGCCTCTGTGAGGGGCGGGTGGGGGTGCTGGCGGACGGCCTGCCCATCGGGTACCTGCTCCCCGGGACGTTAGGGGCGTTTTTCAAAACCGAGCAGGACAAGTCCGACGGCTGGATGGTGGCGGCAGTCACCGGCATTTTGCGGTACCTCTGCGTGCTGGTGACGCTTTTTCTCCCGGCCATTTATGTGGCGGCAGTCACCTTTTCCCCGGAGATGATTCCCACCCGGCTCATGCTCTCCATCATCGCCGCCAAACAAAACGTGCCCTTTAGCACCCTCTTTGAGGTGCTCATCATGCTCGCCGCCTTTGAGGTGCTCCAGGAGGCGGGACTGCGGCTCCCCGCCAGCATCGGGCAGACGATGTCCATTTTAGGGGGACTGGTGGTGGGTACGGCGGCGGTGGAGGCGAAAATCGTCTCCCCGGCGGTGCTCATCGCGGTGGCGCTGGCGGGGATTGCGGGGTACACCGTCCCCAACCGTGACTTCGCCGGTGCCCTGCGGCTCTGGCGGTTTCTGCTGGCGGTGGCGGCGGGTGTGGGCGGGCTTACCGCCGTGGTGCTGACGGCGGCGGCGCTACTATTTCATCTGGCGGGCCTTGAGACCTTTGGGGTTTCCTACCTGACCCCCTTTGCCGCCAATGCCGGGAGTCAGGTGGAGGGCCACGCGGTGGTGCAGACCCCCCTGCCGTCGGTAAAGTACCGCGACCCTACCTTAAATACAGAAAACCGGAGGAAACAGCGATGAAAAGGGTGCTGTGGGGCGGGGTTGCGCTGTGTGTTCTCCTCCTGACGGGCTGTGCCGGTCGTGAGCCGGAGAACACCATTCTGGTGCGGATTTTGGCGGTGGACAGGGTGGAAGTTGGCCTCCGGTTAACGGCATACAGCGGGGTGCAGGACTTGGGGAAAACGCCGGGGGTGTGCCTCACCGGTGAGGGGGACACGTTGGAAACAGCCCTCAAGGCCCTGCGCACCAAGGGAAACGGCTACCCCGCCCTCACCCACATGACCCAGCTGGTGGTGGGGGAGGGGGTGCCCCTGCAGCCCCTGCTGGAAAGTCTGGTGACAGGCCGTGAAACGGGGTACAGTGCCACCCTGTGGCGGGTGTCCGGGGCGGCGGCGGAGGTTTTGGCGGGGGCAAAAACCCCGGTAGAGCGTCTGGAGGCCTTGGAGAAGAACGGCGGAGTACCGCCCCCCAACATTTTGGATGGGCTGGTGTCCCTGAAGCGGGAGGGGCAGGTGGCCCTGCCGGTCCTCCTCCCGGCGGGGGAGGATTTGACCCGGGGCGGCGACAGGAGAGGGGGCTAACCCATGGAGGAGGACAGAATTTCCGCCCGTCAGCGACGGGTACTGCTCTTTACGGCGTTATTGGTCCCGGCGGTAGCCTTGCCCGGCAGGCTGGCAGAGGCGGCGGGGGACCTCTCGTGGCTGGTGCCCCTCCTGTGCATCCCGGCGGCACTGCTGCTGTGCTGGATATTGGGCCGACTGGGGGATTTGCCCGCCGCTTTGCGCCGGGTGTGGGGAGGCTTTTTTGGAGGTGCCCTTACCTTAATATATAGCACATGGTGCTTTTTCCTCCTAATTCTCTACCTAAAAGGCCTTGTGAGCCGCCTTGTACTCATTGGAGCGCAAGGGTTTGCGCCTATCTTATTTGCCGCCGTAGCACTGGGGATAGCCCTCCATATGGCCCGTGGGACCCGGGGGGCATTTTGTCGGGGGACAGAGCTCTTTTATCTGGTGCTGGCGGTGGTACTGGGTGGAATTTTGCTGTTGGGCGTTTTCCATATCAAAGGGGAAAACCTATGGAGCTTTGTACTGCCCACGGAACTGGTGGGGGGGATTGCCCCCATGCTGGGCGTGGTAAGTTTGGGGACGCTGGGGGCACTTCTGGCGGGCAACATAGAATCTGCGCCGGGGGACAAATGGCGGCGTTACGGCTGGACAACCGGCTTTTGCGTGACGGTGGCCCTCATCACTCTGGTGGTGGTGGGCCGACTGGGAGCCCCCCTCACCGCCGCGCTGCCCGCCCCCTTTTTCACCTTGGTACAGGGGCTGGGTGTGGCGGGGATGCTCCAGAGAGTGGAGGGGGCAGTGGCGGCACTGTGGGTGCTTTCCGACCTGGCACTGCTGGGGCTACTGCTGTTTGGACTGCGGGGGACAGTGGGTGCAGTGTGCGGCCAGACTTGGGGGCGGCGGATTTTGCCGGCGGCGGCGATGGCAGCACTCCTCCTAGGGGCCCTCATGAGTGAGGAACTGGCGGTGGGACTGCGCAACGGAGTAGCCCAGGTGAATCTGGTGCTGGGGTTTCTGGTGCCCGCCGCCACCCTTCTGGTGGCCCGATTGACAGGGCGGTGAG
>JAVXKN010000035.1:0-10764 GCA_036647315.1 Oscillospiraceae bacterium
CCCGACGGCAATCGTGCAGAGAATATCGCGTGGGCACCGAATGGTCTCAGCTGTACCTATACGGTATACACCAATAAGGGCTACCAGAAAGAAGACGACATTTATGCCCTGACAGGTCTGGACTTCCCCCTGCAATTTGATGTGCGCAATCTCATTCACGACCGCAAAAACGAGGAGATTGAGTTGAAAGTGACCGCGAAGCGCGTGGGGGACACGTTTGAAATTACATGGCCTAAACCGACGAACTACGATAAACTCAAGGCCGGTAAACTGTTCTGTCAGATTCTGTCAGATAAGGACGATGTGGTGCTTGAATATGAACTAAAATCGGGAGAACTGGCTGAGGGAAAAGCTGTAACCCCATATACCGCAGAAAACAAATTGCCCGAGGGCAAGCAGTGCAAGATTTGGGCGGTTTTGCAGGACAATGTGGCAAACCCCGGATACATCGCCAAGGGCGAGACGGTGTATTACGAGCCTTATGGGACTCCGGGCGAGGACATCGACCTGTGGTCAGACAAAATCGACGCTAACGATACGCTGAACCTTTCGGGCAGAGAGACTGCCACCTTTACCCTGCGTGCGACGAAGAGTTTTAACATGAATAAGGGCTTGAAGATTACGGTGAACGCTGACGAAGCCGCACTGGAAATCACTTCTGTGGCACCCGGTATCGGGACGTTCTCCGGCATCGCCCGGGACGGCGACCAGACAGTCATTGAACTTGCCCCCGCCGGAGTGACCAAAGAAATCAAATATAGAGATCAATTTGTCTTTGCGGGCGATACCATTGCCACCCTCACAGTCCGGGGGAAAAATGTTGCCAGCGATGGCCTGATGACGCTCTATCTCCAAGACTTCTTTGGCAAGGAACTGGTACCACCAGCTGGGGTCGAAGGTTCGTTTGCGATTGCTATTTTCACAAAGACCACCGCCGTCAGTAGCGGCGGGGACTACACCCCGCCCAAGGATGACACCCAGACCCTGCCCGACGGTACGCTAGTCACCACCACCACCAATCCGGACGGGTCTATCCAAATTGTCTACACGCGCCTTGACGGTGTGAGCTCCACGGTGAAAACCCCCGTCAAGGGGGAGGCGGCCACCGCCAGCATCAGCCTGCCCCCAGCCCTTGCCGGTACCAGCGTCAAGGTGCCCATCCCCGTTGACGTGGGCGGCGTTACCACGGTGGCGGTTCTGGTGGGTGCCGACGGCAAGGAGCAGGTCATTCCCGGCTCCTTCTGGAAGGACGGCGTGCTCACCGTACCCCTCACCGGCAACGCCAATATTATCATTCGGGACAACGCCAAGACCTTTGGCGATGTAGCCGCCGACTATTGGGCCGCGGATGCCATCGCTTTTGTCGCCAGTCGGGAGCTCTTTCAAGGCGGTGGCGGAGGCGGGTTCCAGCCGGCAGACGACACGACCCGCAGTATGCTGGTGACGGTGCTGGCGCGGTATGACGGGCAGAACACCGCCGCCGGTCCGCGCTGGGACAGCGTGGGTACGCAGTGGGCAATGGAGCAGGGCATCAGCAACGGCAGCGACATGGAAGATGCCATCACCCGGGAGCAGCTTGCGGTGATGCTCTACCGCTACGCCAAGGCGGGAAAAGTGGAGGGCGACCTCACCGGCTTCTCCGATGCCGACGGCGTGTCCCCCTGGGCCCGGGAGGCCATGGAGTGGGCGGTCAAAACCGGCATCATCGGCGGCGCAAACGGTGCCCTCAACCCCCGGGACAACGCCTCCCGCGCCGAAGTGGCGGCAATGCTGGCCCGCTTTGTAACCAGGGTATAAAGAAATCAACACAAGGACGCAGAGATATATTCTCTGCGTCCTTGTGTTGATAGGCGATTTCGGTTTTCCTCCGTAAGAGGACGGATTGCCACACCATTCTGCGGAATGGTTCGCAATGACAAAGAAGAAGCAGCCCCCAAATGTCATTGCGAACCAGTGCCGTGCACTGGTGTGGCAATCCGTTTCCTTGTTGACGAAAGCCGATAGCCATAAAATATTAAAAGTCAAAACCACTCTCATTACAAATGCAGCTTTCCTTTGGGCAGGCTGATGATGGCCACCGTACCGGCTCCTACGTTGCTTTCAATCGTCAGGGTTCCCTCGCACAGCGACCACAGGCGGTCACGCACATTTTCAATGCCGATGTGCGTGTCAATCTCCGATAGCGGCTTCTCTGGGTCAAAGCCCACGCCGTTATCGGTAATGGTAATTTCGTAGCAGTCGTCCCGCTCCCTTGTGGCAATGGTGACGGTGCCGCCGCCCCTCTTTTTGGTCACGCCATGCTTTACCGCGTTTTCCACAAGGGGCTGCATGGTGAGTGCCGGGATGCGAAAATTACTGCATTGAATGTCATAGACAATATGCAGCTTTTGCTCAAAGCGTTTTTTCTCAATATGAAGATAAACCTTCGTATGCCGAAGTTCGTCCTCAAAGGGAACAGGAGTGCCTTGATTGAGCGTGTCCAAATTGTGCCGCAGATAGTCCGCAAATTCGGCGGTCATTTTTTTTGCTTCTTTGGGGTTTTCGTCGCACAGACCGCAGATTACGGTCAGTGTGTTATAGAGAAAATGCGGCTGTATCTGACTGAGCAGAATGGAGATGCGGCTCTGCGTCAGCTGCTGATCTTTCTCTTGCAGCTGTTTGTCCAGATTGAGATTGCGCGCGTCCAGCTGCTCGTTGAGCTCATATAAGGTCATGCGGCTTTCCAGAATGTGATGGGAGAGAAATACACCGATGACCATACAGGTGACTGCGTGTGCAATATCCATTTCAGCCAAAGACAAAACCTTGACCCGCAGTGCCATAACAGAAAAAATAACGGTTGCAAGGGATAAAAAGCCGTACATACAGTGGGTGGGTATGACAAACAGCATGGGCAGGACGAGGACATACACAATATAAAGCGTCGCCCTTGTTTCCGGCTCGAAAATTGTGCCTAACACAGACACAAAAACAAACATCACAGAGGAAAACAAAATCATGTACACTCTGGTAAAGACAGTGCTTTTCTTCTTCACAAGCTTAAAAATGCAAAACAGGAGGAGCAATGCGAAAAAGCAAACAGCATAGACACTGGAATACTTAGAAAACAGCCCTGAGCCTGTACTTACCGCGAAATACGTCCCGATAATGATGGTCATGACAAAGAGCAAGCGATCCATCATTTTGGAGTTGTACTCATGAATTGCCTCGCCTTTTGAAAGAAAAAAGGCTTTGCTTTTTCCACCGTAAAGCCATAATTCTATTTTTTCTTTGATATTCACCATGAAAGCCTACTCTCATCTTCCCGTCTGTCATATACGGTCATGCCGTTTCGCCTGTTCTCCTTGCGAAGATAGAACGCGGGGTGAGCACTTTATACCACCGGCCCCGCGCCCTCTGTGTTCCAATTTTCAATGGGCTCGTACAGCAAGGAGAGGTCTGTCATGGGCTGTTCAAGGGACTGGGCCAGGGCCTTTACCGCTGCCGGAATTTCCGGCAGAAAGTCCATGTACCAATCCAATGTTTCCAAAATATAGCGACGCTTAAACTCCTGATTGGCGACTAGCGCGCATTGCAGGTTGTGCAGTCGGTCGGCCGCTTTCACTGCCTTTGCCATGGGGTTTTTACAGATGTCACCCACATACTTCTGCATATCGTAGCCCTTTTGTTTTGTCAAAAGTACAACCGCCTGGGCGACTTCGTCGCTACTGAGTGCCGCAAGTTCGGCCGCTGTGGCATCGGTGTCCTCCAAAAGGTCATGGAAGAGCGCGGCGATTTGATAATCCAGCCCGTAGCCGTGCTCCCGCACCAGCCGCGCCACTGCCACAGGATGCGTGATGTAAGGCGCGCCACCTATGCGCAGCTGACCGCTGTGCTTCTGTGTGGCATAGTCTAACGCTCTGCGGTACAGCTCCTCCTCCCGCGGGGTCATTTCTGCTCCCCCCGGAGGGTAGCACCGCGGCGCAGCAGTGCCGCGGCTCCGCTCTGTGCACGCGCTTTGCTCTTGCCTGAAAGGGCCAAAAATTCGGCGACGCGCTCCTCGGAGTATCCCCCGCGCAGAAGCTCCGCCTGGCACAAAAATCGCAATCCGACAGTGGAAGATAAAATATCCAGTTCTGAGCCCTCCAGTGCGCATTTTGCCAGCTGAACGGCGGTGCCGTGGTTGTCGTCGAGCATTTGATGCAAATCGCCCAGGGTTGTTTTGCCAAGCCACGCAAGCTGGTCGATGTACAGCTGGGGATTGGTGTCGTTGATTTCCGAGCCACAAATGGCGGCCAGTTCCTTCAGTAAATTGTGCATACTAATATTATGCTGCATATATTCCCGCAGCGAAACCATGTCGATTTTCAGTTCATCGCCTTGGTTATTTGCAATTTTCTCCTTGACCTCTTTAGAGTAATTTGCCATATAATCGCGGATATATACAAACTTCTCGTCCGCAAGCTCCAGCAGTCCGGCCAGGCGTGAGTAGTCTCGCACCACCTGTCTGGGCAGGTCGAAATCACTCTTGTAGCCAACGTCGTGGAAAATGGCGGACCAAGTGTGCTGCAAGGCGGAGCGGACTTGAATTTCAAACTTTTTCCCGCAAATCTCATCGGGATACCCCTTGCCGAAGGGCAGTGAGCAGATAAAATGAAGCGACAGATACCCGAAGGCGGTAGGGTCCAACTGTGCCCGCTTATCCACAGAATTTTCGCGGTCAATCTCGAAGGTGTTTTCAATAAATTGGGCAACGCGATCCACGTCATCCGCAAAAAAGCAGACCACTCTGGCACCCAGAATATCCGTGATGTCGGAGAGACTACGATACTTGTCGCCCTTCAGTGCCAGCTTTCCTTCTAAACTGCCGGCCTCTTTGACCCGGTGCTCGATTGTAAGCACCTGAATACCGCTTTGCTTTACGACATCGCGCAGCAAATTGGAAACCACATCGCCTAACAGAACAAAGTCGTGCTTTGCGTTGGAGTATTCTTCCATAATGCTTTTGTCTTTTTGATTCATGGGTCATCCACCTCGTTTATATATCATTGCTTTTTACTGCATTGGCTCATCATAATACATAACCTAACCGTATCATACAAAGGTAAGCGTCGGGAAAGCGTCGGGATTTTGCGGTTCCTAAGGTAAAAATGCCGGTTTTGCAAAAAAAATACAAAAAGCAGACCTGACAAAATTTTCCAATACCATTAAAATTTTTAACAAAAGCGCACTTTTCTTTGCAAAAGTTGCAAAATGGTGTTATATTTTTAAGTAGAGTTTTGAGAAAACAAAAGTCGCCACGTTCTCATTTTGAAAAACCCCGACGCTTTGTCGACACTTCCCGTGATATGATTCATTCATAAATTGCAATCATCCTGATTTTCCGCGCTTTATCGCTGGCCAAAGGCGAGCGATTGCGATAATTTTCAAGTAGAAGGTAATTTGAAAGGACGGTATGTTTCAATGGAAATGCGTGACTACAAAAAAGGTGAAGTTATTTTTAAGCAGCATACATATGGCACCGAGCTTTACGAGATCTACGGCGGAGAGGTCGGCATTTATGCAAAGTATGGCGAGCCGGGCGAAAAACTGCTCACCAAGCTAGGGCCCGAACGCTATTTTGGCGAAATGGGTCTGGTTGAGGCGCGCCCCCGTTCCGCTACGGCGGTGGCTTTGGAACCCTGCAGACTGGCAGTCGTGTCGTCCGAGACCTTTTCTGCCTACATTAAAGAACGCCCCGATAAGATTTTGGAGATTATGTCCAGCATGTCTGTCCGCCTGCGTGAGCTGACCGGTGACTATATGGATGCCTGCCGCACCATTGCGGCGATTGAGGCCGGAGACACCCGTCCAAAGGAAAACTGGCTCAAAACCAACATTAAGAAGTTTGCCGCCGCTTACAACGAGAGCATGGAAGTCTACAACGACGCTCTGTGCAACGGCACAATTACCGGTGCCGGCCTGAGCGTGGGCACGGACTTCTACCCCATGCCGTTTTAATAGGTTCCTATTCGTTGCATTTGGAAAGCTAAGCAGTTTTTTAATACGCACAGTGCACAAGAACCACCCGGCCGTGATTGACGGCCGGGTGGTTTTTTGCATACCGAACCCCCGCTCCCCATACCATCTAGGAGGGAGGGATTGCCATGACGAAGCCAGTCTATATTATCACAGAGACCTTTCGCTCACCGGGCGACAGGGCGCGTCAACGGGAGCTGCAGGAGAAAATCGATGCCTATTTGCGGGCGCAGTTACGCTCCCAAGGGAGGTGTAAGCAGTGCTCTGCGCCATCTACTGCCGACTGAGCCGCGAGGACGAGGACAAACACATGGAGTCCGAGAGCATCCAAAATCAGAAGTCCCTGCTCATCAAATACGCAGTGGAGAAAGGCTGGGATATCTACAAAATATACTGTGACGAAGATTTTTCGGGGGCGGACAGTCAGAGGCCGGACTTTAATCTCATGCTGACTGCGGCGGAAGGGCGAAAGTTTAACGTGGTGCTCTGCAAGACCCAGTCCCGCTTCACCCGCGACATGGAACTGGTGGAGAAATATATCCACGGGAAATTTCCGCTGTGGGGCATCCGCTTTGTGGCCATCGCCGACAACGTGGACACCGACGTGAAGGGCAACAAAAAAGCCCGTCAAATTAACGGGCTGATTAACGAATGGTACCTGGAAGATTTGTCGGAAAACATCCGCATGGTGCTGGACAGTAAGCGGCGGGACGGGCAGTATATCGGCGGTTTCCCGCTCTACGGCTACCGGGCGGACCCTGCCGATAAGCACCATCTCGTCATCGACCAGGAGGCCGCCGCCGTGGTGCGGCAGATTTTTCAGTGGTCACTGGAGGGGGAGGGCAAGCAGCGCATCGCCGCACGGCTCAATGCCCAAGGGGTCCCCAGCCCCACCAAATACAAGCTGGACCACGGCCTGCCCTACCGCAACGGCAGCGGGGGCACCCGATATGACCTGTGGAACAAGAATACCGTCTGGCGGATGCTTCGCAATGAGATGTACCTTGGCAATATGGTGCAAGGGCGGGCAAAAAAGGTGAGTTACAAGTCCAAGCAGGTGCTGACCCAGCCCAGAGAAAACTGGATTACGGTGGAAAACACCCACGAGGCAATCATCGAGCGGGACATTTTTTTCCGTGTGCAGGAGGGGATGAACCGCCGCACCCGCACCGATGGCACCGGCGAGACCCACCTACTGGCGGGACATGTGCGCTGTATGGACTGCGGCAGCACCATGAGCCGCAGCAGCAATACCTACAAGGGCGCGCGCCGCTCCTATCTGCGCTGTAAGCTGTCAGTCACCGACCCCACCCGCTGTACCCGTCACGCCATCCGACTGGACGCGCTGATTGAACTGGTGGAGGGAAAAATCCGGGACTATGTGGGGCAGTATTACGAACTGGGGGACGTGGGCCGGCTTGCGGATAAGGAGAAGCCGGACACGAGGCGTGTTGCGGCGGAAAAAGAGAGGTTGAGTCTCGGAAACCAAATTGAAAAGCGCACCGCCGCCCTGCGGCAACTCTACTTAGATAAGGTGAGCGGTCTCATTGACGAGGCGCAGTTTGCGGGGTTCAATGGGGACTTTCTTGCAGAAAAAAGCCGTCTGGAACGGCGGAGCGAAGAGCTGACCGCGCTGTTAGAGGGATGGCACGGCACGGAGGAAAGCAGGGACGATACCCTGTCCCGCGCCCAAAAGCTTTTGGCACTGGACACCGTGGACCGTGAGCTGGTGGCTCTGCTCATAGACTGGATTGAGGTGGGGGAGAAAGACAAAGAAACCGGCCAGCAGAAGCTCCATATCCAGTGGAAATTTTAGGGCAATACCGTACATTCGGCATTTGGAATTGTGCGGGATTGCCCAAATTTGCGAAGCAATTTTGTGTTCTTACGACACCTTGCCGTGGGGCGCGGTGCCGTCGGCCACGGCGATGCCCAGTGCCGGAATGACGATGCCGTCCAGAGAATCCGGGTCGCCGGAGCACAGGATGTATTCCGTGTCCAAGCCCGCGTCACGGGCGCGCCGCCCCACCGCGCGCATGAGGGTGGACTTGCCACAGCCCGGGCCGCCCTTTAAGTAATAAATCGCCGCCGCCGATTCACGGGGCAAAAGCGCGTCGTAAAGTGAAACAAAACCAGAGGGGGAGTTGGCACCCAAAAAATACTGTACCGTCGCCATCAAAAGACCTCCAAACCAATCTGAACTACTATAATAAGGTATGCGGCAGCGTTGGGCGGAGTGCACGGCCCGACAAAAAACACGCAAAACGCTGTAAAGCGGGGATTTCTGAGGGTGAAAAACGTCGCATTTGCCAGTTGACAGCCAAAGGGCCATCAAGTACAATTATAAGTGTTAAAAAAGTAACGAGCAGTTTGGAACCGCGATTATCGCGACGAAAAGAGGGAGACCATATGCACACCTTTGAAACCAGAGTACAGGAACTCAAGCACGACGTATTGCGTGAAGTGGCAAATTTGGCCTGGGAGGACAAGTCCCCCACCGCCATTTTGGACATTGCCGAGAAGATTATTCCCGGCCCCAACGCCACCATGCGGTGCTGTATTTATAAAGAGCGGGCCATCATCGACAGCCGTGTCAAGCTGGCCATGGGTGGGGACAAAACCAACCCCAACTTGGTGGAAGTGCTGAACATCGCCTGCGACGAGTGCCCCGTCACCGAGATGGCGGTAGGCCCTGCCTGCCGCGGCTGTATCGCTACCCGCTGTGTCCATTCCTGCCCGAAAGATGCCATTGTGGTGGTGAATCATCGGGCGCAAATTGACCACGATAAGTGTATCGTCTGCGGCAAATGTCTCGCCGCCTGCCCCTACGGTGCCATTACGAAAAACCTCCGTCCCTGCGAAAAGGGCTGCCCGGTGGGTGCCATCTCCATGGGCAAGGACAAAAAGGCGGACATCGACCATAATAAGTGTATCTCCTGCGGCACCTGCACCAATCAGTGCCCCTTCGGTGCCATTATGGACAAATCCTACATTTTGGAGGCCATTGACCTCTTGAAGGGCGCGAAGCGTTGGGACTACAAGGTCTACGCCATGGTGGCCCCCTCCATCGCCGGCCAGTTCGAGGGCGTTTCTCTGGAGCAGGTAGCGGCAGGACTGAAAAAGCTGGGCTTTGGTGCCGTCTGTGAAGCGGCTCAGGGCGCGGACATGGTGGCGGACCACGAGAGTGCCGAGCTCTGCGAGTGCGGAACGCTGGCCTCCTCCTGCTGTCCCGCCTTTGTGGAATATGTGGAGAAGAACTTCCCGGAGCAGGCGGGGATGATTTCCAAAACCCCCTCCCCCATGGTGATGATGGCCCGGCATGTCAAGGAACAGGACCCCGCCGCCAAGGTGGTGTTCATCGGGCCCTGCATCGCCAAAAAGAAAGAGGCCCAGTTGGGCAAAACCATGGGCAGTGTGGACTGCGTCCTCACCTTCGAGGAGCTGGATGCCCTTTTGGATTCTAAAGACATCAATCTGGCTACGCTGAAGGGCGAGGCCCTAGAGGGTGCCTCCGGGTACGGCCGCGGCTTCGCCGTCAGCGGCGGTGTTTCGGCGGCGGTGGCACGGGCCATGAAGGAGCGGGGCGAAACCAGCCTGCCCCTAAAGGCGGTGCCCTGCAGTGGCATCGAGGCCTGCAAAATTGCCTTCCTCAAAATGGCAAAGGGCATGGGGGACGGCAACTTCATCGAGGGCATGGCCTGCGAGGGCGGCTGTGTCCAAGGCCCGGCAAACCTCATCCGCAGTCCCAAAAACAAGCTGGAGCTGGAAAAGCACGCCAAGCTGTCCGAGAAAAAGGACATTTTGAAATAACAGCCTATGCAAAAAGCGTCCGTTACCGATGATTCTTCGGTAACGGACGCTTTTTTGTAAATGATAGGGTGTTACAGCGTAAAATCCTCCTGTGACAGCCCGGTGGCCTCCACTGCCGCCGGCTTTGGGGGAGTGCGCTTTAAGGGGTCGTAGCGGAAGGCGTGGCAGTGGAACCCGGGGGAGACAACCCCCTTTTTGATGCAGAGAATTTCGTCGTCGCCCAGAGCACAGCCCCGCTCACAGTACAGGCAGAGCGGGTCGATTTTCTTTTCAAACAGCACAAAAAAGCCCCCTGTGTTTCTATTTTCTACATTGTACCACAGCTTTTCTCTTTTTTCCACAGGAAAATGCCAGAAGCAGAAAGACCAGCAGCAGCAGGAAGGCCGCCACCGCGGAATGGATGAAAACCGCCGAGAATTCTAGGGCGGTGAGGGCGGCGATTTGGTCGCTTAAAATGACGGAAACCGGCTGGGCCAGAGGGAAAACGCGGGTGAACCCCCACACCAGTCCGGCGGAAATTCCGCCGTGGAGCAGTTTGCCCAGCACATAGGTTTTCCCGCTCAACCCACTGCCGCTCAAAAAGGAGAGCACCTGACAGTGGACGGAAATGCCCGCCCAACCCAGCATAAAGGCCGCCATACTGACGCTGGCGGACAGATTGCCCCCGTTGGACAGGGAGGCCACCCCGGAGGAGAGCTCCAAAACCCCGGTGAGGAGCTTTTGCGCCCAGATGCGGTCAAACCCCACAGGGGCAAAGAGGTTCCCCAAAAAGTCCGCCATTAGGGGGAGAAACCCGGAGCAAAACAGGAGCCGCAGTACCACCGTGAAAAAAAGCACAAAGGCGCAGATGTTCAAAACGGAGGAAAAGGAATTTTTGATGCAGTCGGTGAGTGCGGTGGTAAAATGCTTCACATGAAAGAGTTGCCCCTGCTTTTCGCCAGACTTTGCCTCGCTCCC
>JAVXKN010000036.1:0-5194 GCA_036647315.1 Oscillospiraceae bacterium
CAGGGACTCCAGCATACGGTCGTTGCCAAAGAGCTCATTATTGGCATCAGTGGCCTCGGGCACGCCGTCGGTGTAGAGGAAGAGCTTGTCGCCCGGGTCGAGTTGCAGCTCATACTCTGTGTAACGGGAGCCCTCCATGCCGGAGAGCACAAAACCGTGTTTGTCGCGGATAAGCTGGTAGTCGCCGTCAGCCCGCTTAATCACAGGGAACTCATGGCCGGCGTTGGCCGCCACCAGCTTGCCGGTGGAGATTTCCATCACGCCCAACCAGACGGTGACGAACATTTCGGCATCGTTGCCCACGCAGAGCTGGTTATTCACCTTCTCCAGCACCTGCTTGGGAGAAAGCCCTGTCTGGGCCACGTTCTTGAGGAGGGTTTTGGCAATCACCATAAAGAGGGCCGCCGGAACGCCCTTGCCCGACACGTCGGCCATCACCAGGGCAAGCCGGTCGTCGTCCAGCAGGAAGAAGTCGTAGAAATCGCCGCCCACTTCCTTGGCGGGGGTCATGGTGGCATAAATGTCCAGTTCAGGCCGCTCGGGGAAGGCGGGGAAAATGCTGGGGAGCATACTGGCCTGAATGTGATTTGCCACGTCCAACTCGGCTCCGATGCGCTCCTTCTCAGCGGTGACATGCTTGAGGTTAATCATCTGCTCCAGCAGGTCCCGGGTCATTTTGTTAAAGGAGTTTGCCAGAGTTTCGGTTTCATCCCCGGTGTGGAGATCAATAAAGTAGTCCAACTTGCCGCCGGACACTACCTTAACACCCTCGTTGAGCACCATGAGGGGTTTGGTGATTCTGCGTGAGAAGGTGGTGCCGAGACCGACAGCCAGGGCGATGGAGGCGACCAGAGCTACGCCGAAGAGAATAAAGGCGGTGCGGATGCTTGCATCAATGTCGGTTCCCGCCTGCTGAGTGAGGGTAGAGATTTTATGTTCACCCTCGGCTGCGGGCATCATAACCTCGTTGACCTGCATGACCGTTACCACCGTCCAGGGGACGGCCTTCATGGGCTCATAAGCCATGTAGACAGGCCCTGCCGCGCTCTTTACCTGCGCGACGCCACGTTCGCCCAGTATCATTTTTTGGGCGGCCTCCCGTACGGAAGGCTCGGGGTCCTCCAACAGATTTTCTTTGTCGGTCACATGCCCCTGGGCATCCAACTGCAGGTTTTTGGACATGATGATGTCGCCTTTTTTGTCCACCACAAAGGCGTAGCCGGTTTTGCCAATGGCTGCGCTGGTGATGGTGGAGCTCATGTCGTCCAAGGTGGAGCCGATGGAAACAACAGCCTTAAGCTGCCCGTCGGGGCCGTAGACCGGCTTACCGCAGGTGACGGCGAGGCCACGGCCAAAGGAGTCCTCAAATACCTCCGACCAGGTGAGAACGCCGCTGTCGGCGGCCATCCGATACCAAGAACGCTCCGTGGGCTCCAAATGAGTAAGGCTGGTTTTCAGCCCAGAATTTTCGTCGCACATAATAATAAAGCCGCTTTCGGTGCCTATCTGAGTGGTGCCCACGCCCGCAAGGTGCTGGCTGGCGGCCTTCATGGTGGTGGTCAGGTTGCCCAGCAGGCCCACCTCATTAGCTACCTTCTCCGCCGTGACGCGCTCCGAATAAACAATTTGAGCGGTGAACTCACCTTGACGGGTGGCATCGGTGGGGTAGACAGGGATGGAGCCAAAGGCATCGGGGGTGGCGTAGAGCTCTTCCGCGGCGGAGGCCAGAAGGTCCACCTGGCTCATAACCGTCTGGAGCTTGGAGTCTACGTTTTCAGCCTTCGCCGCCGCAAAGGTGCGCAGCTGATCCATGGCTTCATTCTCCAGCAGCTGCCGGCTGTCGGCGGCTGCCTGCTCCCCCAAGTGGGTGCTGATGTCCATGGACTGATCGCGCATACGCACAATCGACAGCTGAGCGATTGTCCCCAAAAGGGTAAGGGACAGCAGAGTCACAGCAATCACCATCCGGGTGAGCTTTTTACGAATGGGTTTGAAATGTATCTGTTTACTCATGGCTCTGCCTCCTAATTTCATTGACATAAGGTTCGTAGACCGGGAGATAGGGGATATGTGCCATGTCGACAGGGACATCCAGGGGGTGGTGGAGGATGAGATACTCCCCATCTTCCCCACAGGGGAAAAAGCCGGTGAAGAAGAAACCGAGCTCCCGCGCGGCGGTATAGGCGTGCGCGCTACCGGGGGAGCATAGGTTCAGCAGTAGGTTTACGGTTTGAAGGGGCCGACCCCTCATTGCCTCCAAAGCTTGAGCCAACTCAGCGGCAAAGGTGGCACCCGGCTGGCGGGCGCGGAGTAACAGGGTGCTGTGTTGGGGGTCGTGCTCCCAGCACCAAAGGCTCTCCGCGGGAATCTCGCCCCTGGGAGGGGTAAAGGACTGGGGGAGGCCAAGCTCCCCATACAGTTTCTCGGCCAGAGGGCGGCAGGACTCCGGTAGGAACAGGGAACGCCCTCCTTGGGCATTCTGCCGCTTGACCGCTACGGTCTGGGGGATTTTCGGGTTGCCCTCGGTATCGTAGCGGAGGGTTAGTTTCGTTCGGTCAAACACCGACAGCAGGAAACCGCAGTGGGTAAAGCCCATGTCAGTCAGCGTCTTTTGGGAGATGATATGACAACCCAGTGCGCGGGCAAACTGGGACTGAAAGTCCTTCTGCTCCGCCTGCACCATGGTGTAGCGGGCCAGAGGGAGAGCCAGATTGTATCCGGTAAAACGGCGGAGAATAATTTGGCAGGCAATTTCGCACTGGCCCGGGAACATGGGGGAGACCTCGTTGGCGATGATGCCGGCCAGACAGCCGTCCGAAGTTTCGACCACAGAGAAGGAGAGCGCACCCGTGGTGTGATGCGCCCATAGAGTCTCCTCGTTATAGAGATAGGACTTGACGTAGGTATCTCCATACGCGTCTCGGATGCAACTAATGACGGCTGGAATATCCGCTTTTTGCAGAGGGCGGAACTGAACTTCAATACGGTCCTTGGTGGCATAGTGGGTAAGCTGCATATACAATAACCTCGCAGTTTGGGATGGCCCATCCGGGCAATTATAGGATAATGGTCAGATTATTGATGCCGAAGGTACTCTTGTAGTCCACCGAATGGGCCGACTTTACAATCATTTTGATACCTACGCTGTCATCAAATTCATCCGGGTTTTGTTGGCGGCAGCTTTCGTAGTAGGCAATGGGATTAAAGGGGGTGCCAGAGCAGCGGATACGCAGCACGATAACGTGTTCCTCACGCACCTCGTCGGGAACGATGATGATGCGCACGTTCATCTCCTGGAGCTTTCCATCCTGAAAGCAGTGGCTGCTGATGCTGATAAGCATTTCCTCCAGTGCGAGGGAAATAAGCATGCTTCGCCGGGTGTCCAGCTGGTTATGCTCACAAAATTCCGAAATTTTGGTGGACGCATTCATAATGTCCTCTTCTTGACTGAGCACGGAAAAGGAGATGTACGTTCCGCTCTCCTCATACCGCCGATCCAGCAGGAAAAGCCCCCGTTGCTCCGGGTGCAGCTTGCGGCTGACCGACAAAATCAGCCACAGTACGCCCCAAGACAGCAGCTCGGCCAGCGTAAAGGCCAGCCAAACGCCGGGGAGCCCCATAAACCGTGAGAGCAGGAAAGCACCCAACACGACAAAGCCAAAGGCCCGGCACAGGGTGAAGATGTTGGCAATGGCGGTGTTGCCGGATGCCTGGTAGTAATTTAGGAGCACGGTGGAGATTAGGGAGGGCACCAGGCTCAAAGAAAAGAGCATGACCGCCTGAGTGGACAGCACCAGCACTTGGGGGTCGGTCACACCGAACAGGCCGCAGAAGGGGCGGGCGAAAAGGGCAAACAGTGCCGCGACCACAGCCACCAGAAGGGTGCCCAGTGTAAGGGCCTTCCGCTCCAGCTGGCGGATGCTGGCATTGTCACGCTCGTGGACGAATACCCCCACAAAGGGGGCGGTGGTCTGGCCGGCACCAGAGATGACAGTGAGTGCCAGATTGGCCGCCGTGGTGACGATGCTGAAAACGCTAAGCCCCAACGAGCCTGCTAGGGGGAAGAGAATCAAGTTGAGGCAGAGGGTACGCATGGTGTTGGAGAGGTTGTTGAGGGAGGCCGGGCTACCCGACTTCAAAAGCGTGAGCGACTCACGCCAATGTCCCTTTACCGGGCAGAGAGAAAAGCTGCTTTTTTTGCCCAGCAGACAGAGCATACCGATGGCAAAGGCGGTCAGTGCTGAAAGGGAGGTGGCCATGGCAATGCCCACGATACCCAAATCAAAGACCATCACCAGCAGAAAGTCCAGTCCAATGTTCATTGCCGCCATGGAGAGAAACAGAAGAATGGAAATGCGAAGTCTCCCCTCTAACTTGAGAAAGTTGAAGGGGAGATAAATTCCGGCAGTGCCCACGCCGCCCAGTAGGAACCAAAAGGCGTATTGGCGGCAGAGGGGAGCCAAGGCCTCGCTGGCTCCCAGCATACGGACAAAGGGGTCCAGAAAGAGGAGCCCCAGCGCGGTCAATGCCAAGCTAATGGCTGTAATCAAAATGCAGGAGAAGGTAAACGCACGGTCAACTCCGCCGGGGTCCTCGTGTCCGGTGGCCCAGGCGGCGACTGAAGCACCGCCCACACCCACCAGTGCCCCCACCGTGGCAAAGATAAAATAAATGGGGCTTACCACGCTCATAACGGCAAGGGCTTCGTGTCCCAGCAGATTGCCCGCGACCAGGCTGTTGGCCATGGTGCTAGCCGTCACACCCGCTACCGACAAAATAGCCGGCAGCAGGTGGTGGCGGAAAGTGCGGCTTAGAAAGGCATCGTTATCTTGAAGTGCCGTTTCCATCCTTATTCCAGGGTAAGAATGTCGGTAAAACCAGTTACCTCAAAGACTTCGAGAATGGTCTCGTTGGCGTGGCGGATCACCATTTTGCCCTGCTTGTTCATCACCTTCTGGGCGGAGAGCAGTACACGCAGGCCGGCGGAAGAGATGTACTCCAGTGTCGCAAAGTCCAGCACCAGAGCATTGATGCCATCCATGGAGTTTTTCAGCTCGGCTTCCAGTTCGGGGGCAGTGGTGGTGTCCAGACGACCGGTCAAGGTCAGGGTGAGCTCGGTGCCGTTCAAAGATGTATCGATTTTCATTGTGTATTCCTCCAAAAATTACTTCGTTGTGTTACGTTACTCGCTCAG
>JAVXKN010000036.1:5292-10615 GCA_036647315.1 Oscillospiraceae bacterium
GACCCAGGAAGCTGATGTACATGAACAGGGCCACAAGCTGAACCGCCGAGGCAATCATGGTGATGACGCTGGAGAAGCCGGTGAACACAGGGCAGAGAATAATCAGGTTGCCAAATACATCCACGGCGGTGCAGACCAGATAAATGGTGCGCAGGGTGGTGCCCTTCGCGGCGGCAGCCTCGTCGCCCTTTTCACGCAGGAGAGAGATGGTGGCACTCAGCACAAAGAAGACGGCCAGGAAAACCAGAATGGGGGAGATGCCCTGGAGAATGGCACTGACAACGGGGAGGTTCATGACAAAGAAACCTACAACGCCCAGCGCGATATTGGCCAGAACCATGTACAGTGCGTACTTGTAGCTGGGGTGGGCGGGGCCGGTCTTGACCAGACCGACAATCTCCATGACGAACGAGACGAGGGCGATAATCAGTCCGGCAATGGTCATCAGACCGCCGACACCGGCAACGCCCAGCGCGCCTACGGCCAGAGCATCATTGCCATCCATTGCGGTGCCGCCGGCAATGACAGCACCGGACAGTGCCGCGATGGCACCCACGGCCGCCAGAATCACTGCGATGACGGATAGAATCTGAGCTGTGCGAAGTTTCTTGAGACCTGCTACTGCGATAAGATTCTTGTTTTCCATAAATCTTCTCTCCTTACATTTTTTTCTCTTTTATTTGCTCTTTTGCTAAGCAGTCTCATTTTACAGTGCAAAGCGTCGGGAAAGCGTCGGAGTCCCGAAAAAGTGAAAAGAAACAAACAATCAACGAAATAGATAGAAATTTGGAAAACATAAACATTATTGTCTGAATTCAGCAACAAATAGTAGGAAAACAGGCGTTGAAATTGTCTGCGGAAAAAAATAAAAAACTTTTTTTGTGGTATTTTATTGCGAAATTTTGTCGTATCGGATAGAATGGACACATCGACAGGGAGATGGGGCAATGACCGCCGCCGGGCTCCCTCCATTTTTGACGAGGAGAAAAATCATGGAAAAGAAGTATTTTAAGCAGGGCGAGGTCATTTTTCGTCAAGGTGCGCGGGAGAAAAAAGGGGGGATGCTCCATGCTTCTTATTCAGCCTGAAAGTGCCCGACTGGCGGAGTATGACGCGCTGGGGCTTTCCTATGAGCTGATTGAGCAGTCCATGCCCGGCACCCTGGACGCGCCACTGCCAGACTGCTGGCGGAACCGGGACATCAGAGTGGTGCACGGTGTCTTTGTCGACATCAACCCCGCCAGCAACGACCCGCAGATTCGCGCCGTCTGCCAAGCGCGTTGCCGCCAAAGCTGCGAAATTGCAAAGACTGTGGGTGCCAAGGCGGTGGTGCTGCACACCGGCTTTTTCCCCTATCTCCCCGGCGACGCTTACGGCGAGGGTTGGGCCGATGCCAGCGCGGAATTTTACCAGAGTTTAATTGAGGATTACGATCTGAACATCCATGTGGAAAATTGCGCAGACCGCAACCCCGACCTGCTCCGAAAACTGATGGAGCGGCGGGGGAGCCAGCGGCTGAAAGTCTGCCTGGATGTGGGACACATCCACTATACAGATACCCCGGACGCGGTGTGGTTTGAGGCACTGGGCCCTTACATCGGCCAGCTGCATTTTTCTGACAATATGGGACTGCTGGACGACCACCTCCCGCTGGGGGAAGGGAGCTGCGACTTTTCGCGGTTAAGCGCGCTCTCCGCCGCCCTGTGTCCCGCGCCGGAATACATTACCCTAGAGGTGGGCGGCCCCGAAAACATTGCGCGCTCTGTGAAATTTTTAAGGGAACACCATTATTTCCCGTTTGAGAGGTGAGAATTTTGAGCACTCAGTCCGATTTTATCCGCGAGAATATTCTCCTAGACATGTCCGATGGTGTCATTACCATTGGATTTGATGGGATTCTTACCTCAGTAAACCCGGCGGCCGGGCGGATTCTGGCGGCAGAGCCGGCGGAGCTGATTGGTCAGCCCTTCGCCCTGTGTTTTTTTGACCGGCCGGAAAACGACGCCTTTAACCAAACCATACTGGACGCGGTTTACAACCCCGATGCCTCCCACAGAAACGTGGTGCCGTACAGCACCGGCACCGTCACCCGCCAGCTTCACGTCACCACCTCCTACCTGCGCAAGGATGGGGAAAAACTGGGCGTGATTGCCGTACTGAGCGACATTAGCGAGCTGACCGAACTGCGGGACGCGGTGAAGGCGATGGAGCGCATCAAGATGCTCAACAAGCAGCTGGAACTGCGCAACAAACTGATCAGCGAGACCTTTGGTCGCTACCTCTCCGACGAGATTGTCAGCCAGCTGCTGGACACCCCCGACGGACTGATGCTAGGCGGCAAAAAGCGGGAGCTGACCATTCTGATGAGCGATTTGCGCGGGTTCACCGCCATGAGTGAGCAGATGAACGCCCAAGAACTCATTACCATGCTCAACCACTATCTGGCCGTTATGACTGACATCATTCAGGCCTACGGCGGCACCATCATTGAGTTTTTGGGCGACGGTATCTTTGTGGTGTTCGGTGCCCCCGCCCCCAGTGAGACCCACGCCGCCGACGCTACCGCCTGTGCGGTAGCCATGGAGCAGGCCATGGAAGAACTCAACGACTGGAACGCCCAGCGGGGCTATCCCCAGTTGGAGATGGGCATTGGCGTCAATACCGGCGATGTGATTGTGGGCAACATCGGTTCGGAAAAGCGTACCAAATACGGCGTGGTTGGGCGCAATGTCAACCTCTGCGGTCGGATAGAGAGCTATACTGTCGGCGGGCAGGTTTTCATTGCCCCCTATACCCGCAGTCTGATTGCCGCCCCGCTGGAAGTGGTGCAGGAATTGGAAATTTTGCCCAAGGGCGTGGCAGTGCCCATTACCATTTCCCGCGTTGTGTCGGTGGGCGCACCCTACAACGTCCGCTGTAAAAGCGGGGAAACGCTGCCCGACAGTCTGACCGCACCCATGGAAATTTCCTTTGCCGACATTGAAGGCAAGCACGTCTCCGCGGTCTGGGATAAGGGTCAGCTGACCGCCCTCTCCCATGACGGCGCGTTACTGGAGAGCGAAACGCCCCTGTCGCCCTATGCAAACCTCAAGCTGCTGCTCCCCTGCGGCGAGACTCTGTGCAAGGTGATGCGCACGGAGGGGAAAGGGTGGCTGTTGCGCTTTACCTCCCGCCCCGACGGCTTTGAGGTCTGGCGGAGCGCGGTACAGCAGCCCAAATAAAATCTGCTACAAAGAGCCGTCCGGGAAGCACTGCTTTCGGGGCGGCTTTTTCAATTAAAATCTGGGGGGAAAAGTGCGGTTTCGTGGAGTTTCCCTTAAAACACCGACGCTTTCCCGACGCTTGTCTCTGTATAATGAAAAAAATTCTAATCAATGCGATCTAAACAATCTGCAGTGCAACCCGCCACCGGCTGCCGTGGATACGCTGTCATTTGAGTGGGGCAAAGGGAGAATGAAAATGAAGTGCTTTTGGAAAAGACTGCTGAGCTTTGGACTGATGATGGGCCTGCTGCTGACGGGGATTCCGTCAGCAGGTGCCTTGACGAGCGATGAAGTTGCCCCCGTCGGGCAGACCGCGTCCACAGACTGGAAAAAGCTGCTGACCCATTCAAAACCTGCCCTGCCTCAGGAGGGCACCTATGCCCCCAACCGACTGCTGGTGACCCGTGTGGACAACGGAATGCGCGCCATGCCGCTACGCCATGAGTGCATTACCGGCATCGATACGCTGTTCTCACTGGATGTGCCCCGGCAGGCGCGGGAACTGATGCAGATGAACATGGCGGGGCCGGAGAAAATCACCTGCACCGCCGTCAGTCTTTTGGAGGGCAGCGATATGCTGTCCGTGATGAGTGACCTCTCCCAGGAGCCGGGTGTGCTGGCCGTTGAGGTGGATCGCCTCCACACCCTTGACAGTGTAGTAGAGGGCGGGGTAGAAGCGGTGCCCCAGGTCCTTGCGCCCGCTCAAGACTCCTTTGCGCCCGCCCAAGACCCCTTCGTGGCCCAGCAGACCTGGCTGGAGTTTATGGGTGCCACCAAGGCCTGGGATATGGTCACCGCCCAGAACAAGGTGCCCGGCGAAAAGGCACCCGGCAAAGGGGTGGTGGTTGCGGTGCTGGATACCGGCATCACCACCCAGCATCCCGACCTCAAGGGTCAGTTTGTCAATGGCGGACTGCAGTTTTTACTGAACACTGAAACCAAAAAAGTTGTGATCAATAACAGCATTGAGGATGGAAATGGCCACGGCACCCATGTTTCGGGTATGATTGCCGGGGCGAAAAACGGCACTGGTATCACCGGTGTCGCCTACGGCGCGAAAATCCTCCCCATCAAGGTTCTCAGCGACGAGGGCGGCGGCTACGACAGTGCCATTGCGGTGGGCATGCTCTATGCCGCCGGAAAAGTGGACGAAGCAGGAAATAAAACGCCCCTCGGTACGCGTCGTTGCGATATTGCCAATATGAGCCTGGGTGGCAACGCCGGTATACCGTCTACTGCCTATGAACTGGCGGTAGCGGCCATGCGTGAGGCAGGCATTTTTCTGGTGGTCGCCGCCGGAAATGATGAGAACGCCACAAGCTATGTAAACTCTGCCAATCTATACGCGCCATACAGCATGCCGGCTTATGTTACCGGTGCCTTCTCTGTTATGGCGATGCAGGAGACAGCAAGGGAGAACGGCGACTACCTGACCTATTTTTCCAACTGGGACTCCGACCCCTATGCCGGTGCGGAATATACCATCATGGCACCGGGCAACAAAATACTCAGCGCGGTGAACGAGAAGGAAGGCTGGTATGCCCGATACAGCGGCACCTCCATGGCATGCCCGGCCACCGCCGGTGCCGCGGCACTGGTGCTCGGTGCCAACCCCCTCTACACCCCAGCGGACCTCTGGAGCGCGCTGGCAACCTCTGGGCAGGTGCGGCAGGGCAAGACCGACCAGGGGGGTCAGAAGTACTACTACCATACGCTGGACGTGGCAGCCGCCCTGAACACCAACCCCGCTAGCGTGAAGAGCGTGGTCAAGGGCACTGCGACGGGGAACTGGACGGAGGTTTCCAATCTTAAATACATCAACGACTTCGCTCTGGTGCTCCCCACAGACGGCTCGAAACCCCAAATAAAGCTGACCCTGCGGGGCTACGACGGCGTGGCAAAGAGTCTCTCTGCCACAGGCGTGGGTCTTACCCCCACGGAGGCCGGGGTGGCCAATCTTGCCCCCGGCAGCGAGGCGGAACTCGTCTTCACCCTGAATGAAATGCCCACCGCGGGTGTCTTCGAGACCGCGATTGCGGTGACATGGAATAACAAAGACG
>JAVXKN010000037.1:0-10542 GCA_036647315.1 Oscillospiraceae bacterium
AACCACCTCGTAGCTGCCGTCCTCAGACAGGGCCACGGTGGGGGCGGCGGTAACGCCCATGTGGGCGAGCAGGCCGGTTAAAAAGTCCACGATTTTTGCGGCGGTCTCGTCGTCCTCTGCCACCGGCGTGGTGACCCGGGGGGCGAGAACGGAAGAAGGCGCGTCCCGATGGGTGCTCTGCTTGGGGGCGACAGGTGCTGCCGCCTTGTGAGGGGCGGGGGCGGCGGCGGGCTTGCGGACGGGTGCGGGTGTTGGAGTCTCGTCCGGGCCTTCATAGGTCAGGCGCACCTTTGCCAGGGTGGAACCGATGCCCAAAAACCCGGACTTGGGCCGCTCTAAAATTTCAACGGAAACGTCGTCTCTGTCCATGCCCAACTGCTTGAGAGCGAGCTCAACGGCGACTTCTTCGGTTTTTCCGCTCATTTCCAAAAACTTTTGCACTTGAACTCACTCCTTGTCTTTTTTCTCGGTTTCATCAATGATTTCGGGGACAGTCTCGTCAATCACCTCGACGGGGGTGGTCTCAAGTTCGCCCTCCACCGCTTGGGTGGTGAGGGGGATGCCGTTGAGGGCGGTTTCGTCCGCTGCCTTTTCGCCCTTGGCGGCCTTTTTCTTGTCCTTGGCCTCCTGGGCTTTTTGGACGGCCTCCTCGTTAATCACCTGGGGGTCACGGTAGTTGGTGGGGGTGCCGTAACGGTTGGGGTCGTAGGCTCTGCCCTTGGCGTAGGCACGGATGCCCACACGGGAGGCCTCGGTGCCGCCGCTGTTCTGCTTTTTCTCGGAAATGGCCTTGGGCTTGGGCTTTTTGTTCTCTTCGATGCGCTTTGCCCGCTCTTCGGCGATTTGCTTTTTATGCTCTTTTTCGTTTTCCTTGTCCATGGCCTCTTGCTTCTGACGGGCTTCGGCGGCCTTTGCGTAGTCTTTTTTCAGGATTTTGCTGGCAATGAGCTCCTGGGCTACGCTGAAGACGCTGTTGGCGATCCAGTAGATGCCCATGCCGGCGGGCATTGCAAAACCAATCCACAGGGACATGATGGGGGTCATCCACATCATCATCTTGTTGGTGGAGGCGGCAGAGCCCTCTAGGGCGGCGGCACCGCCGTTATTCACGGTGTTGGTGTTCATCATGATTTTGGAGCTTAAAAAGCTGAACACTGCGGACAGGAGGGGGATGAGGAACAGGCCGATGGTGGCCCAGCTGAGACCGCCCTCCCAGAACTTGAGGGTGGGGACGGCGGCCAGGTCAATGCCCAAAAAGTTGAAGTTCATGCCGAACAGGGTGCCGGCGTTGCCAACGGTGGTCTGGGCGGCTGCCATAATGTCAGGCACGCCGTGGAAGGCGGAGATGATGGAGATTTCCGGGTAGCCTGCGTTAATGGCAAGGCCGGCGGAGGTCATCAGGGGGGTGACGGTGGCGGTGAGTGCCGCGATGGCGGGGTCAGCCAACCCGCAGAGGTAGCGGAGGGGGCGGCGGACCACGGCGTACAGCGGGAAGAGCACCAGCATGGGGAGCATGGACCAGACGCAGCCGCCCATGGGGTTCACGTTCTCTTTGGCGTAGAGCTTCTGCAGCTCTTCGTTGTAGCGGTTTTTGTCCTTGCCAAACTGCTTTTGCAGCTGGTTTATTTTGGTTTGAAGCATGGTGGTTTGAATCATGCTCTTTTTTCCTTTTAAGGAGAAGGGGAAGAGAATGACCTTGACAATCAGGGCGAAAACGATGAGGGCCAGGCCGTAATTTTCAAATAAGAGGGTGTAGAGCACTTTCATGAGCCAGGAAAACGGCGTCATGAAGATTTGTAGAAAATCCATGTTGTAACCTCCGGTTTTTAGTGGCGCGGGGGATGACACGCATTAGGGGACGGGGTCGTATTCTACTGATTTTTGCCGGTGGAAGGGCTGGCACTTGAGGAGCCTTTTCAGAGCCAGAAGGCCGCCCTTTGCGGCACCGTACTTTTCCACCGCCTCCAAGGCGTAGGCCGAGCAGGTGGGAATAAAGCGGCAGCAGGGCTGACGCATGGGGGAGATATTCTTGCGGTAAAAGGAAATCAGCCACAGAAGTGCTGTTTTCATGGCGTTTTCTCCTCCGGGAGCAGTAAATCCAGCCTCCCCAGCAGTTGCAGGAGACTGCGCTCCAAGGTCTTGTAAGTAGAGGAGGCCGCCTTGACCCGTGCCACCACCACAATATCATACCCCGGGCGAAGAGCCCCCTCGTGAATCCGGTAGGCCTCCCGCAGACGGCGGCGCACCTTGTTCCGGGTGACGGCGTGGCCCAGCTTCAGACCTACGGTGAATCCCAGCCGGGAGACAGCCTGTCCGTTTTTACGGCAGTAGACCGCCAAAGTGGGGGACACCGCGTTTTTCCCCTTGGCGTACAGACGGCGGAAGAGGTGGTTTTCTTTCATGGAAATCGTGTGCTGCAAGAAAATGCCTCCTTCGTATGTAACGGGGGTGTGGAACGAACTTGCTTTAGATGCTACGCAGGGGCGTGGGAATTGCTTCCCCGCCCCTTTTTTGCTGATTTACTTGCCGACCTCATTAGTGGGTCAGGCGGGCACGGCCCTTTGCGCGACGGCGGGCCAGCACCTTGCGGCCATTGCTGGTTGCCATGTGAATCCGGAAGCCGTGAACCTTAGAGCGATGACGCTTCTTCGGCTGATAGGTACGTTTTGTCATAATGAATACACCTCCAAATAGAGTTTGTTGGCGGGAAATAACACCCGCCCATCCACAACAGCCGTTGGGCTGCGGTTTGTGAGTTTCGCGCCGTAAAGACGCATTGGATATTATAGCTTAAAGATGTGCGCTCTGTCAACCTTATTTTAGCTTTTTGAGACTCTTTCCTATAAAAAGAAATGCCGTTACTACATCTTGTGGTAGCAGAACGTGCAACTTCTAGGGGTATTCCTCCCATCAGTAGTAACGCAATTCTTTTCCACAATTCTTTATATATAGGTAGAAAAGCTTGCGATAAGAGAGGAAATTTGGTATAATGAAAGAACTCTGGCAAATAAGTTTTCCGGGAGGACAAAGCATGAATTCACCGGCAGATATCTGGGCTATGGTGCTCAAACTGATGGAGGCGGACATGACCGCCATCACCATCAGCACCTGGTTCGACGACACCACCGCGGTGGCCTTTGAGGGGGACAAACTGGTTTTGTGCTGCCCCTCTGATTTTAAGCGGGATTTAATCGTCCAGCGATATGTCCCCGCCGTGCAAAAGGCCCTCCACGAGCTGTTCTCCACCGATTTTCAGGTAGAGGTGGTGGATGCCGACGAGGCCGCGCGGTACAAGGACGAACCCAAATCCGGGGGATTTCTCAAGGGCACCGAGGACTACACCTTCGACCGTTTCGTGGTGGGTTCCTCCAACCGCTTTGCCTATCTGGCCGCCAAAAAGGTGGCGGAGAATCCGGGGCAGAGCTATAACCCCCTGTTTCTGTACAGCGAATCCGGCCTGGGAAAAACCCATCTCATGTACGCCATCGCCCACGTCATCCACAAAAACCATCCCTCCTGGCGGATTATGTACATCAAGAGTGAGGACTTCGTGAACGAGCTGGTGCAGAAACTCCGCAGTCAAGATAACTTCATGCAGGCCTTTCGGGATAAATACCGGAACGTAGATGTGTTTTTAATGGACGACGTGCAGTTTATCGCCGGCAAGAACGCCAGTGAAGAAGAGCTGTTTCACACCTTCAACACCCTCTACGAGGCGAAAAAGCAGATTGTCTTCACCTCCGACCGACCGCCTAAGGAGATGCTCCGCTTAGAGGACCGACTGCAGACCCGCTTTGAATGGGGCCTCCCCGTGGACATTCAGCCCCCGGACTATGAAACCCGGGTAGCCATCATCAAAAATAACGCCATCCGCCAGGGGGTAGATTTGCCCGACCCGGTGCTCTCCTATGTGGCGGAAAACATCACCTCCAACGTGCGGCTCATCGAGGGGACCGTCACAAAACTGCTGGCGATGAAAGACCTGATGGGTGCCGAAGTAGACGTAAGTGCCGCCATCCGTGCCGTTCGGGATATGCTCAAGGATAAATCCCAATTTCTCCCCTCGGCGGAGGTCATCATCACGGAGGTGGCCAACTTCTTTGAGATGGACCCGGACACCATTCGCGGGCAGGGCCAGACCAAGGATTTGGCTCAGGCGCGTAACGTAGCCATGTACCTCATCCGCAATATGACGGAAATTTCCCTGCAAGAGATTGGTTCCGAGTTCAATAACCGGCACTACTCCACCGTTATCAGCAGCGTCAACCGGGTAAAAACCACCATGAAAAACGACCCGGAGCTGACGGAGATTATCAAGGATATCACCGCGGCGGTGAACGGAAAATACGAGTGAGTTTTCCACAGTCCTATGTGGACGTGGAGTGGAGGTCTGTGGAAGGTCTTTTTTGTGTGGGAAAATAAGGGGCTCTTTTCCACGGTGTTTCCACAGGTCAAAAAAGGTCCTAACCCCTGCAATTCCCCCTGTTTTTGCAAACCTCCTCATTTCCACGCCCCCTACTAACTCTGCTAAACTTAAAACCTCTCCTCCTCTGCGCAAAAAGAACAAAGTTTGTGAGGGACAGAGAAAAAAACCCGAAACGAGAAAGGATGTTTTTCAGCATGAAATTTTCCTGTGAAAAAGCACTTCTTCAAAACGCTATCTCTACCACCGCCAGAGCTGTGGCGGTGAAGACCTCTATCCCCGCATTGGAGGGAATTCTATTGGAGGCGGAGGACGGCCTGCGGCTCACCGGGTACAATTTGGAAACCGGCATCCGCACCACCATCCCTGCCGACATTCAGAAAAGCGGCACCTTAGTGCTCTCCGCCCGTCTCTTTGGCGAGATTATCCGCAAGCTCCCCGACGATATTGTCACCTTCTCTACGGAAAATCTCATGGTGGACATCACCTGCGGCATGAGCAAGTTTCATATTTTAGGCACTGACCCGGAGGAGTTTCCGGAGCTGCCCACCGTAGATTACGAACAGGAATTCACCATGACCCAGGGCAACCTGAAAAGCATGATTGCCCAGACGTTATTTGCCGTTTCCACCCAGGACATTCGGCCCATTCACACCGGGTCTCTCTTTGAGGTGGAGGATTTGGGTCTCACCATGGTAAGCCTGGACGGCTACCGGCTGGCTCTCCGTCGGGAAAAAATCGAGCACAAAGAGGGGACGGATAACTTCTCCTTCGTGGTGCCCGGGAGCGCACTCACCGAGGTAGAAAAAATCTGCAGCGACACCGACGACATGGCGGTAGTCACCTGCGGCCCCCGCCACGTGATGTTCCAAATTGGGGACACCATTCTGGTTTCCCGCCGTCTGGAAGGGGAATTTCTCAACTACAAGCAGTCTATTCCGCGGCAGAACGCCATTTCCGTGGTGGGCGATACCCGGAGCCTGATGGCCTCCATCGACCGCGTGTCCCTCATTTTAAGCGACAAGATGAAAAATCCCCTCCGCTGCACTTTCGGCTGCAATATGCTGGGCATCACCACCAAGGCCGCCATCGGGGACGCCTCCGACCAGTGCCCGCTGGTGGGCGACGGCAAGGATTTGGAGATTGGCTTTGATAACCGCTATCTCATGGACGCGCTGAAAGCCGCGCCGGCGGACCGGGTGAAGCTGGAGCTGAATACCAGCGTTTCCCCCTGCGTCATTTTGCCCGAGGAGGGCGAGGAGCGGTTCTTATATCTGGTGCTGCCTGTGCGGCTGAAAGCGGGAGAATAGATGCAGAAACAGGACATTGAAATTACCACGGAATTTATTAAACTGGATGCCCTTTTGAAATTCGCCGGTGTCTGCGACACCGGGGGAGCCGCCAAAGAGGCGGTGCAGTGCGGCGATGTGTCTGTAAACGGCGCTGTCTGCACCATGCGGGGCAAAAAAATTCGCCCCGGAGATGCGGTAACTCTGGAAGGGGTTACATTCAACGTCGTATGCGGGTAAAACAAATTGAGTTGGACTTTTTCCGCAATTACGTCCACTTTGAGGCGGTTTTCGACCCCAAAATCAACGTCATCTACGGGGAAAACGCCCAGGGGAAAACGAATCTGTTAGAGGCCATCTCCTACCTCTCCTCTGCCCAGTCCCATCGGACACGGTTCGACAGGGAACTGATCCAGCTGGGCATTGACCACGGGTTTATTAAGGCGGAAATTGAGAGCCGTGACCGGGATTTCACCTTAGAGGCACGGCTTTCCCGGTTAGGCAGGCGGCAGCTGTTTTCCAATGGGGTGAAACTGAAAACCGCCGGGGAGCTGTCCGGGATACTGGGTACCGTCCTCTTTACCCCGGAGGATTTGGGTCTGGTCCGGGACGGTGCGGCGGCACGGCGGCGGTTTTTCAACGACTGCATCTGTCAGCTCCGGCCCCGCTACGCCGAGGCTCTGGCGGAATATCGCCGGCTTTACGACCACAAGGTGCGGATTCTCCGTGACTTTTCGGAAAACCCCTCCCTGCTGGACACTTTGGACGATTTTAACCTCCGTATGGCCCAGACCGGGGCAATTATCATCCACTACCGAGCGCATTTTCTCCGCAAGCTGCGGGAGACTGCGCCGTCCATTCATTTGGATTTTTCCGGCGGCCGGGAGGAGCTGGGGCTGCAGTATGAGACGGTGTCCACCGTCACCGACCCGCTGGCTGCCCCGAAAACAATTCTCCCCCAACTGCTCCAGCATCAGGAGGAACACCGGCGGGCGGAAATCGAAAGCCACCTGTGTCTGTCCGGGCCTCATAAGGACGATTTTTCCGTCCTCTTAAACGGCGTTTCCGCCAAAACCTACGCCTCACAGGGCCAAACCCGCACAGCGGCACTGTCCTTAAAGCTTGCGTCACGAGAAATCTTCCACGAGGACACCGGCGCGTGGCCTGTTTTACTTTTGGACGATGTGTTATCCGAACTGGACGCACGGCGGCAAAGCTTTGTGCTGGAGCGGATTGAGGGCGGGCAGCTGTTCATCACCTGCTGCGAAAAGGCGGACTTCGGTGAGGACGCTAAGGTCTTTCACATCGACAAGGGCACGTTGGGCTAGAAAAGAGGAATTTTTTTGTATCTGCATTTAGGTCAGGCGGTTGTGGTGACCGGGGAGAGCGTCCTCGGCATCTTTGATATGGATAATACCACCGCGTCCCCGCGAACACGGGGATTTTTGGAGCAGGCGGAGCGCGGGGGCGGCCTTGTGGACGTGTCCGGCGACTTACCCGCCTCTTTTGTTGTGTGTGACGATAAGGTCTATCTTTCTCAGCTCTCCACGGCGACCCTCTTAAAGCGCAGTGAGAGCAATTTCTTTGAATAAAACCGGGAGGTCAAACTAATGTCAGAAAACGAAACGAACAACCCCAATCTCCAAGTGGAGCATGAATATGGCGCGTCGGAAATTCAGGTGCTGGAAGGGCTGGAGGCGGTGCGGAAACGCCCCGGTATGTATATCGGCTCCACCTCCTCCACCGGCCTGCACCATCTGGTGTACGAAATTGTCGATAACGCCATTGACGAGGCCTTAGCCGGGTTTTGCGACCACATCACCGTCACCATTAACCAGGGGGACACCATCACCGTCACCGATGACGGACGCGGCATCCCCGTAGACATCCAGCAGCAGACCGGCAAGGCCGCGCTGGAAGTGGTCTTTACCATCCTCCACGCCGGCGGTAAGTTCGGCGGCGGCGGCTACAAAGTCGCCGGCGGCCTCCACGGCGTGGGCGCGTCGGTAGTCAACGCCCTCTCCGAATGGCTGGAAGTCCAGGTGTTCAAGGGCGGAAAAATCTACCAGATGCGGTTTGCCCGTGGCGTTGTCACCCAGGAGATGGAGATTGTGGGGGACACCGACCAGACCGGCACCAAAGTCACCTTCAAGCCCGACCCGGACATCTTTGAGGAGACCGTTTACGACTACGACATTCTCCACGTCCGCATGAGAGAGCAGGCGTTTTTGAACGCCGCCCTCCACATTTCCACCGAGGACAAGCGTGAGGGCCACGAAAAGCGGGACGATATGTGCTACGAGGGCGGTATTCGGGAGTTTGTCTCCTACATTAACCGCAATAAGACCCCCATCCACGAGGAAATGATTTACATGAACGGCCAAAAGGACGACTCCATCGCCGAGGTAGCCATGCAGTATAACGAGGGTTACAGCGAGATGATTCTCTCCTTCGCCAACAACATCCACACCCCGGAGGGCGGCATGCACGAGGAGGGCTTCAAGCGCGGGCTCACCAACGTCCTCAACAACTACGGCAAGAAAATCGGCCTTCTGAAAAACGACGATAAAGTCTCCGGCGAGGACTGCCGCGAGGGCCTCACCTGCATTATCTCCGTGAAACTTACCGACGCGCAGTTCGAGGGCCAGACCAAAACCAAGCTGGGCAACTCGGAAATTCGCACGCTGGTGAACGCCATGATTTCCGACAAGCTGGAGGAATTTTTGGAGGAGAACCCCGCCGCCGCCCGGACGATTTTGGATAAGGCCATGACCGCCAACCGCGCCCGTGAGGCAGCAAAGAGAGCAAGAGAAAACATCCGCCGGAAAACCGCCCTGGAGGGCTCTACCCTCCCCGGCAAGCTTGCCGACTGCAACGAGCGTGACGCGTCCCTCACCGAAATTTACATCGTGGAGGGCGACTCTGCAGGCGGCTCCGCCAAGGGCGGGCGTGATGCCCGATTCCAGGCGATTTTACCCCTGTGGGGCAAGATGTTAAACGTGGAAAAAGCCCGCGCCGACAAGGTGTATGGGAACGACAAATTAACCCCCGTCATTACCGCACTGGGTGCCGGTTTGGGTGACGAATTCGACGTTGCGAAACTCCGTTATCACAAAGTGATCATCATGGCGGATGCCGACGTGGACGGTGCCCATATCCGCACCCTGCTCCTCACTTTCTTCTTCCGCTTTATGCGGCCCTTAATCGAGGGTGGGTTCGTCTATTCCGCCGTGCCGCCCCTGTACAAACTCACCCGGGGCAAGCAGAGCCATGTGGCCTTCTCCGACGAGGAGCGCGACCAGATTTCCGCCGAAATGCGTGGGGACAATCCCCTTGCCAAGGTGGACATCGCCCGCTATAAGGGCCTGGGCGAGATGGACCCCCACGAGTTGTGGGAGACCACCATGGACCCGGAGCACCGGATTCTCCATAAATTTACCCTAGGCGATGCCATCGAGGCCGACGAGACCTTTACCGTTTTAATGGGCGAAAAAGTGGAACCCCGCAAGGATTTCATTGAGAAAAACGCCCAGTATGTTGTCAATCTTGATATTTAAGGAGGTGTAGTACAATGGCACATAAAGATAAAGACCCGGATATTTCCTATTTGAACCAAACGATTGTCTCCGTTGACCTAAAGCAGGAGATGGAGAGTTCCTACATTGACTACGCCATGAGCGTCATTGTGGGCCGCGCCCTCCCCGACGTGCGGGACGGTCTGAAACCCGTCCACCGCCGCATTTTATATTCCATGTATGAGGACGGCCTCACTTCGGAAAAACCCTTTAAGAAGTCCGCTACCGCCGTCGGTAACGTGCTGGGCCGGTACCATCCCCACGGCGACCAGTCGGTTTATGACGCGCTGGTGCGTCTGGCCCAGGACTTTTCCATGCGGTACCCCCTCATCGAGGGCCACGGCAACTTCGGCTCCATCGACGGCGATCCCCCCGCAGCCTATCGTTACACCGAGGCACGAATGGCGAAAGTGGCAAACGAAATCATGCGGGACATTGACAAGGACACCGTGGACTGGATTCCCAACTACGACGAGTCCCGGAAGGAGCCGGTGGTGGTCCCCTCCCGGTTCCCCAACCTCTTAGTCAACGGCTCCACCGGCATCGCCGTGGGCATGACCACCAACATTCCCCCTCACAATCTCCGTGAGGTCATCAACGCCACCATCTGCATTTTGGAAAACCCGGAGGCCACGTTGGATGACCTGATGGAGCATATTAAAGGCCCGGACTTCCCCACCAGAGGCATGATTATGGGCAGAGCGGGCATCCGCGCCGCCTACGCCACCGGCAAGGGACACCTGCGGGTTCGCGCCCGGACGGAGATGGAGGAGTTCGGACAGGGCCGCACCCGGATTATCGTCACAGAGCTGCCCTATCAGGTGAACAAGTCCATGCTGGTGAAAAACATCGCAGACCAAGTCCACGACAAGCGTTTGGAGGGCATTTCCGGCCTCCAGGACGAGTCTGACCGTGACGGTATGCGGATTGTCATTGAGCTGAAAAAGGACTCCAACCCCCAGGTGGTGTTAAACCGCCTGTTCGCCCAGACCCAGCTTCAGACCACCTTCGCCATCGTACTGCTGGCACTGGTGGAAAAGCAGACCCAGCCCAGAATCCTGTCCCTGCGGCAGATTTTGGACGAATACATCGCCTTCCAGGAGGAGATTATCGTCCGCCGCACCAAGTACGACCTCAATAAAGCCCAGGAGCGGGCGCACCTGTTAGAGGGTCTTTTAATCGCGGAGGAGAACATTGACGAGGTCATTAAAATCATCCGCGAGAGCTACGATAACGGCAAGGAAAACTTGATGGC
>JAVXKN010000038.1:0-5286 GCA_036647315.1 Oscillospiraceae bacterium
ACATTGACCGTGCCTGTACGCTGTTTAGCGACGACTTTGACCCCAAAACCCATCAAGGGTTTTCAGAAATGACCGCACTGGTGGACAAATGGCACGGCTACAACGACGGGCAAATCCAGGTGGATGCCTGCCTCCATGGGGAATATACCTCCAAACGCAAGCTGTGGGAGGCTATGGCTCAATTTGCCCGTGACCGGGACTTGGGGATGCACGTCCACCTCTCCGAGACCAAACTGGAGCACGAGGAGTGTATTCAGCGCAACGGCATGACCCCCGCCGCCACCTTCGCCAAATACGGCGTGTTTGACACCCCCACCATTGCCGCCCACTGCGTTTGGACCACCCCGGAGGACTGGGACATTTTAGCGTCCCACGGTGTCACGACAGTTCACAACCCCGCCTCCAACCTGAAATTGGGCTCCGGCATCGCAAAAATCCCCGCTATGAAAAAAGCGGGGGTCAATATCGCTCTGGGTACCGACGGAGCCTCCTCCAATAATACGGCGGATATGTTCTCCGACATGAAGCTGGCGGCCCTGCTCAACAACGGTGCCACCTGCGACCCCGCCGCCCTCACCGCCTACGACGCGCTGGAAATGGCGACGAAAAACGGCGGCATCGCCCTAGGACGGAAAACCGGCAAAATCGAAGCGGGTTATGACGCGGATTTAATTCTGGTGGACTTTAACAGACCTCATCTCATACCCTGCCACGATGTGATTGAAAACTTGGTTTACGCCGCCCACTGCTCCGATGTGACTATGACCATGGCCCGGGGCAAGGTTCTCTACCGTGACGGCAAATTCCTCACGCTGGACGTGGAAAAAATTCAGCGCGAAGTGACCGATTACGCCCTCCCCCTATTATTTCGTTAGGAGGCACACCCTTGTCTGATTCAAAAAAGAATACCTTTTTCGGCGGTGCCGCCATTCTGATGGTCAGTGCCATCGCCGTGAAACTCATCGGTGCCATCTATAAAATCCCCTTAACCAACGTGCTGGGCGCGGTGGGTTACGGGCACTTTACCAATGCCTACGCCATCTTTGGGCTGCTGCTGACTTTAGCCACCGCCGGCCTGCCTGTGGCACTGTCCCAGTCCATCGCCCACGCCAGCACCTTGGGACGGCGCAACCAGCTGCAAAAAACCTTCCGCGTGGCCTCCTGGGCCTTTCTCTTCATGGGGGTACTGGGTGCCGCGGTGCTCTATTTCGGCGCGGAGGGGCTGGCCGCTTGGCAGGGCGATACCGGGGCAGCCTCCGCCATTCGTGCCCTCTCACCCAGCGTCCTTTTGGTGTGCCTCATGTCCACCTTCCGGGGCTATGCTCAAGGCCACGGGGACATGACCCCAACCTCCATTTCCCAGATTATCGAGTCCGCCTGCAAGGTGGTGGCCGGTCTATTTTTGGGCACATGGGTCATGACCCTCCCCTTCCAAAGCGAAGAACTGCGGATGGAGGCCGGTGCCGCCGGTGCCATTCTGGGCGTTTCCATCGGTGCGGTCATCGGTCTTGTCTACCTGACAGTCCTCTACTTCCGCAAAAAGCACAAGGCTCCCGCCGCCACTGCGGATATCCCCGATTCCACCGGTGCCATTTTGAAAAATCTCCTCAAGGTAGCCGTCCCCATCACCTTGGGTTCCTCGGTAATGGCCATTGTAAACCTCATTGACACCAATCTGGTGCAAAACCTCCTGCAAGATGCTCTGGGGCTGTCTCAGAACGTGGCTGTGGGGCTTTACGGCACCTATCAGGCCGCCAACAACCTCTACAATCTGCCCGGCGCGCTGATGATTCCCTTTACCGCCGCCGCCATCCCCGCCATCACCGCCGCGCTGACGGCAAAAAATCCTCTGGGAGCCAGCCGCATCTCCGAGTCCGCCATCCGTGTGGCGGCACTCATCGCCTTCCCCGCCGGCATCGGTCTTACGGTTTTGGCGGAGCCCATTATGTCCCTGCTCTACGGCAGGTCGGACATCGACCTGATGGTGGGCGGCAATTTGCTGGCTTTGCTGGGCGTGTCCTCCGCTTTCGTCTGCATTATGGCTATCTGTAACTCCGTCCTGCAGGCCTACGGCTTTGTGAATCTCCCCATCGGCATCGCCGCCGTGGGCGGTGTGATTAAACTGGTCGTCAACTATTTCCTGGTGAGTAACCCCGCCTTTGGCATCTACGGTGCCCCCATCGGCACCCTGTGCTGCTTTGGCGTGGTGGCGGTTTTAGATGTGATAGCCATTTGCAAGGTGGTCCCCGCACCCCCCAACTTTTTCCGTGCATTCGCCAAACCCTTCTTCGCCTCCCTACTCATGGGCGGCGTGGTCTACTTCACCCATGCCCTGCTGGTGGGCTTCCTCCCGGGCAAGCTTGCCACCATAGGCGGCATCTGCGTGGGCGGCGTGGTCTATCTGGTGCTCATTGTGGTTCTGCGGGTCTTCTCCAAGGAGGATTTGGCTCTCATGCCCAAGGGCGACAAACTGGCAAAGCTTCTCAAATTATAGGGTTACACTGTTCACGAGGAGGGCTGCCACTTGTCAGCTTCTAAAAAGAACACCTTTTTCGGCGGCGCGGCTATTTTGACGGCGGGGGTTATCATCGTCAAAATCATCGGCGCTATCTATAAAATTCCCCTCTTTAACATTTTGGGCAAAACCGGCTTCGGCCATTTCTCCGTGGCCTACACCATTTTCAACGTCCTTTTAACCCTCTCCACCGCCGGTCTCCCGGTGGCCCTCTCCAAAACCATCTCTGAGGCCAACACGCTGGGCAAACAAAATCAGGTGCAAAAGGTGTTCCGCACCTCCCTTCTGGCGTTTTTAACGCTGGGCATTCTCAGTTTTCTCTTTATGTTTTTCGGCTCCGGGCTCCTTGCCAATCTGCAAAACGACTCCGGGGCACGGTTCGCCATTGCCGCGCTGGCCCCCTGCGTCCTCTTCGTCTGCTCCATGTCCGCCTTTCGGGGCTACGCTCAAGGCCACGGCGACATGGTACCCACCACCATCTCCCAGATTATCGAGGCCTCCCTCAAGCTGATTGTGGGCCTTACTCTGGCAGGTCTGGTGGTGGCCTTCGTCGCCAACGACGACCCGGGACGCAAGATGGAACTGGCGGCGGCAGGTGCCATCATCGGTGTGACCACCGGTTCCTTCGTGGCCCTGCTCTACCTGATTTTCCGCTACCTCCGCCGCCGTTCCGAAGACCCCGCCGGACATGGGGACGACGTGGCGCAGAGCGGTGGCACCATCCTTTCCAATCTGGTGAAAATCGCCATCCCCATCACCTTGGGCTCCTCCGCTGTCTCCATCGTGAACCTCATCGACACCAACCTGACCCTAGGCAGACTTCAAAGTGCCGTAGGTCTTTCAGAAAAAGCGGCGGTTGGACTTTACGGCACCTATCAGAGTGCCCTCACCCTCTACAATCTCCCCGCCGCCTTTATGATTCCGCTCACCGCCGCCATCATCCCCGCCGTGGCGGCAGCTATCGCAAAGCGTGACCGACTGGCTGCCAGCCGTATCTCGGAATCCGCCCTGCGGATGGCCTCACTGGTGGCCCTCCCCATGGGCATCGGCCTTACCGCGCTCTCCGGCCCCATCATCGGGCTTTTATACCCCACGGCGGACGTGGCGGTGGCAGGCCCCCTCCTTGCCACCTTGGGCATCGCCTCGATTTTCGTCTGCATCATGCTCATCTGCAACTCCATTTTGCAGGCCCACGGCTTTGTCAATCTCCCCATCCTCACCACCCTCTTAGGCGGCATTATCATGCCCTCGGTGAACTACGTTTTGGTGGGCAATCCGAAAATCGGTATTCAAGGTGCCCCCATCGGCACCCTCTGCTGCTTTGCCACCGTGGCAATTTTGGACATGTTCATCATCCATCGGGTTCTCCCCGCGCCCCCCAGCTTTGTCCGCGCGCTGAGCAAACCCGCCCTAGCCGCTATTCTCATGGGCATTGCCGCTTGGGGCTCCTGCAAGCTCTTCACCGCGCTGGGTCTGGGCCGTCTGGCTGTCCTGGGCGGGGTGGCGGTGGGCGGCCTCCTCTACCTGATTCTGGTGCTGGTTTTGAAGGTATTTTCCAAGGAAGATTTGGCTCTTATGCCAAAAGGGGACAAAATAGCGAAATTTTTACGTCTGTAATCAAGAATTTTGCAAAAAAGGCTTGCAGAAGGTGGTAAAGTATGATAGATTTTAAGGAGAAAAAGTCCTACGGTATCAACGACTTGACGGAGATTGTCCGTCTGCTCCGGGGTGAGGGTGGTTGTCCTTGGGATCGGGTTCAAACCCACGAGAGCATCCGGCGAAACTTTTTGGAGGAATCCTACGAGGTCGTTGAGGCCATCGACGAGAAGAATCCCGCCCATCTCCAAGAGGAATTGGGGGACGTACTGCTCCAAGTGGTGTTCCACAGTCTCATGGAGGAGGAAGTCGGTCACTTCAATTTGGACGACGTGGCAGACGGCATCTGCAAGAAGCTGATCTTCCGCCATCCCCATGTGTTCTCCAATGTGTCCGTCACGGACGCGGACGAGGTACTGGTCAACTGGGAGGCCCTCAAGCGTGAGGAAAAAAGTCAAGACACCTACGCCGACTCCGTAGACGCGGTGGCCCGCAGTCTCCCCGCCCTGTGGCGTGCGGAAAAGATTCAGAAAAAGGCCAGAAAAGCCGGTTTCGATTGGGACGACATTGACGGCGCGCTGGAGAAAGTCCGTGAGGAGACCGACGAGCTCACCCAAGCGGTGGCGGAGCACTCCAACATCGAAGAGGAACTGGGCGACCTGCTGTTTGCCGCAGTCAACGCCGCCCGTTTCGCCCAAGTAGACCCGGAGGTAGCCTTAGGCAAGGCCTGCGATAAGTTCTCCGCCCGGTTCCGCCGCACAGAGGAATTGGCGGAGGGCAAGCTGGACACCATGAAGCTGCCCGAAATGGACAAGCTGTGGGCGCAGGCAAAAAAAGACCTAAAGGGGTCTTAAGTGAGACTTAAAGGTGCAGAAATGCACTTTAAGTATAGAAGCGGACTTGTGCCGCGTAAAATGTAGGAGGAAATTCCAATGAATAAAGCTGAACTCATCAACGCGTCTGCCGAGAAGGCAGGTCTGTCCAAGAAGGACACCGAGACCGCTGTCAACGCCGCTATCGATGTCATCACCGCTGCTCTCGCCGGTGGCGACAAAATCCAGCTGGTTGGCTTTGGTGCTTTTGAGGTTAAGGCACGCGCAGAGCGCATGGGCCGCAACCCCAAGACCAAGGAGCAGATTAAGATTCCCGCTTCCAAAGTGCCCGTCTTTAAGGCC
>JAVXKN010000038.1:5384-10516 GCA_036647315.1 Oscillospiraceae bacterium
TGCCAATGAGGCTTGCGACGGCGGGCGTATTTCGGTGAATGACAAGGTTGCCCGCGCCTCCTACGATATTCAGGTGGGCGACCGGCTAGAGCTCCGCTTCGGCGAAAAAGCGGTGAAGGTAGAGGTTCTGGCGGTGTCGGAATTCACCGGCAAGGCAGATGCCAGTGCCATGTACAAGGAGATTGTGTAAGCAGCGGATAGCTCTCCTCCGCCACATATAAAAAGGTTCGGGTTACGCCACAGATGGCATAACCCGAACCTTTTTGATTTTATCAGAGTTTCCCTAAAGTCCACCCAGATGGGTGGGGGGCAGGAGGATGAAGAACGCCCGGCCCAGCACCTCCCGCTGGTCGATAAAGCCCAGCTCCGGGAACCGGCTGTCGGTGGAATTGTTGCGGTTATCCCCCATGACGAACACCGACCCCACCGGCACCTGGGCGTGGGTGATGGTTTCGTACTGCGGGTTAACCATCGGCTCTCCCAAATAGGGTTCGTCCAGCACCGCCCCGTCCACGCTCACCGTGTTGGCGGCGTAGTCGATGTCCACGGTCTGGCCCCCGGTGGCAATCACCCGCTTGACCACGGGCTTTCCCTCACGGAAGTCCCGCTTGGTAGCCACCACCACGTCCCCCTGCTTGGGGGTATACCCGATGGTCTGCAGCAGCAGCATATCCCGATGGTGGAGGGTGGGCATCATGGACAGGCCATCCACGCCAATCATTCGCCCCACAAAGGTAAAGACCAAAATGAGAACCACCAGCGGCACCACCAGTGCCTGCAGCCAAATAAATAAATCAGCTTTGCCCCCGCTGGGGTCTGGGGCCTTCTCCGTGCCCGTCCCCTGTGGCGGGGTAATCAGTTCCTGCGGATTTTCTTCCGGCGTCATGGTATCAGCTCCAAATTAAAAGTGAGTTCGTGTAGCTATTATACGTTCTTTTCCCCTGCATTACAAGTGAGAATCTCGCCCTCACGGCTCTGACAGGTAAAGAGCAAAATTTGTCTGGTTCGCGCCAGCGTTTGGAGATAGCGGAGAGCCGCCGCCATACGGCTGTCGTCAAAGGTCACCAGCGCGTCATCCAGCACCAAAGGTGAGGGGTCGTCCGCCGACAGTACCAAATCGCACACAGCCAGTCGCACCGCCAGATAAAGCTGGTCGGCGGTGCCCTGTGACAGGGAGAGTACCCGGCGGGGAATGAGCCCGCCCGCCTCGGTGGCACTGGCCTCAAAGTCTCGGTTCAAGGTCACGCCCTGATACTTTTCCCCGGTGAGTTTTTGGAAAATCTCACCCGCTCGGCGGTTTAAGTCGGGAGAAAACCGCGCCTGCAAGGCTCCGTTTGCCGCCTCTAGGCACTCCAGTGCTGCGGTGAGCGCGTCATAATCCCCCCGCAACTTTTCCAGTTCCTCCTCCAACGCCAACGCCCGGGTGCCCAATGCCGCCGGGTCGCCCAGGGTGTTTTTCTCCCCCTGCGCCATGGCTAAGGTGTCGGTCAATCGGCGCAACTCCCCCGCGGTCTCGGTCAAAAGCCGCTCTGTCTCCTCCGCGCTATGTGGGGGCGGTGTGCCGGTAACGTCCGCCGCCACCGGCTCTCCGTCGGCGGAGACCGCGCCCCAAACCTGAGCCGCCGACGCCGTCCGTGCCGCCGCTTTTTCCAGCTTATCCTCCCGCATCAACGCCCGGGAGAGGGCGACGGAGAGGGACACGGCATCGGTAGCGTCCGGGGCAAAGGGCTTTGCGAAGTCCCGCAGTTTCTGCAGGGCCTCCTCCCGCTGGCGGGTGTATTCCGCCACACGGCCGGATAAAAGCTCCGACTGCCGCTCCGCCTCCACCATCAAATTCCAGTTTTCCCCGAAAGCCGCCGCCTTGACCTCCAGCTCCTCAAAATCCGCCACGCCGTACTGCTGTAACATGGCAGAGGGTTGCAGTTTTCCTTTGCTTAGCAGTGCCAACACAAGGCTCCCCGCCGCTACCACGCCGCAAATCACCGGGATTGCCGGAGCAAGTGCCAGTTCCATGGCAAATTTCAAAATCGCCCAGACCGCCAGACCCAACACCGACAAGGCGCACAAAATCCAGCCTGCAATCCGCAGTGGCGACCGCTTCAGGGGCGGCGGTGCCAGCTTTTCCGTCTCGATTTTCCGTTTTAACTCGTCGGGGGTCAACTCCCCAAACAGCGGGTCGGCGGCGGCAGTCCGCGCCTCACGGGCGGCAGTTTCGGCGGCACCGCTCTCAATCACCGCACCCTTGAGGGCGGTTTCCAGCGTGGTGACAAAGGCCAGTTCGCCCTGGGCGTTTCGCAAGGTCTCCATGTCGGGCATGGTGCCGTACCGGGCCAGTTCCCCTCGGAGGGCCTTCTCGTCCCGCTGTGCCTCCAAAAGTGCCGCCCGGGCGGCCTCATACCGCTCCCGCTTGTCCGCGTCCCGCAGGGCGGCGTAATACCCCCGCTCCCCCTCCAAAACCGTCCGCTTTTGGGACAGGGCTTCTATCTGTATTCTGGCCTCGCAGGAGCGGCGTTCCGCCGACTCCAACCGCCCTAAAAGTTCTTCAATCTCCTGCAATTCCTGCTGTTTTTTCGGCAGCGCACCCACGGCTTTGTTGGCCATAATGCCGTTGCGCCAGTCCTTTAGCCGCCGCTGTGTCTCGGAATAGGACACGTCCTCCTCCCCGGAGGAGGCCAGGGCGGCAATCCGGGTTTCCAGTTCGGGCGCGCCGTCAAACTGCGCCCCCGCCTGACCCACAAAGGCGGTGCGCTCAAAGACCTCACGGCCCACCCCTAAAATCGTCTCGCCGCAGTTTTCCCCCGTCAGTCCGGGCACAACCTCCCCGGTGCCGGTATACACCGCCTCAAAGCCCCCAAAGGGCACCGCGCCTTTGGCAAACCGCCGCAGGGTAATCTCCCGCCCCTGCCAAGTCAGCTCCATAATCCCCTCTAAGGGCGCGCCCGACCAGGGCTGATAGCGGTTTTTCTCCGCCAGGAACCCCGCCTTGTCCCGCTGGCTGGTGGGGATGCCGTAGAGCATGGCCCGCAAAAAGGCGCACCATGTGGATTTTCCGCTCTCGTTGGGGGCGGCAATGAGATTCAGCCCGGGTGTGAGTGTTAAGGTTTCTCCCGCCAGTCGCCCGAAATTGGCGGTCATACGATGTATCGTCATTGGGGCACCTCCCGATGTTCCAGAGCCGCCAGCCCAAACCGCACCGCCCGGTCCAGCTTGGCTTTTTCCGTCTGGTCGGCATTTGCCATCCGGCCTTGAACCTCCCGCAGGAAGCACCCGGTCAGTGTCTCCTCCTGGGCGCGGGCCCAAATGTCCTGCCGCAGTCGGGTTTGGTCGCGGAGGGACAGACTGTAAAACTTCCCGGCGCACAGCCCCTCTAAGGCCTTCAAATCCAGCTGGTCGCTCTCGCCGGTGAGGAGAATCCGATAGCTGTCCCCCTCTGCGTTTTGGGGCAGGGCGGCAGATAGCGCGTCCGCCGGGTCTGTATCCGTCACGTCCACCGTCAAAATTTCATACCGATGGGCCGCCAGAGGCACAAATTCCGCGGAAACCCTGTCTCCGTCCACGGTGACCACCAGCACACCCTTGTCCCCGGTCTCGTCGAACCCACGGCCCTCCGGACAGCCGGGATAGGCCCAGTAGGTCTTTGCGGTTTTCTGCAGTCCGCTCCCCTTGTGGACGTGGCCCAGAGCCAGATAGGTAAGCCCGGAGACGGCGATGGAGGCCTCGTCTATGGGGGCGTATCGGCTTTTGGTCCCCACGTCGCCGTGGAGCACCCCGATGTGGACTCTGCCGTCCTCCTCCGCCATAAAGCCACGGAGGGGGTCGCTGTCCCGATAGGGGGCTGTAAAAGCCCCGCCGTGGACCACGCAGTTTAGGTTTTCCAAAGTGACTTCTTCTAACGCGTCCCCGGTGAAAATATGGACATTTTCCGGGAATTTGCGGGTGGCGTACAGGGTGCGTCCGCCGTAATAATCGTGGTTTCCCGGCGCGATAAACACCGGGGCGGGGATGCTCCCCAACGCCCGGGCCAGCAGCTCGCCGGTCTCGTAATAGGTGTCCTCACCGTCCAGCAAATCCCCGGGTAGCAGCACCAAATCCGCGCGGCGTTCCGCCGCCAAATCCGCCAGACGCTCCAAAAGTTCCCGCTGCTCCCCCCGGCGCACCCGGGCCTGTTCCGGGGAGAGGCCGTCAAAGGGGCTGTCCAGATGGAAGTCCGCCCCGTGTAAAATGGTTAGCATTTCATCACCCCTGTATGTCTACGCGCTCAATAGCCACGCACTTTTTCGTCTCCGTGTCGATGGAGAAGAGGACGGATTCCAGCTTGCAGGGTCCCTCCGCCGTCTCATATCGGGCGGGCAGTCCCCCCAGAAATCGGTTCATGGCCTGCTGTGGGCGGATGCCCAAAACGGAATCCGCCGGCCCTGTCATGCCCAAATCGGTGACAAAGCCCAGACCACGGGGGAGGATTTTGCAGTCGGCGGTGGGGACGTGGGTGTGGGTCCCCCAAACCGCCTGACAGCGGCCGTCCAAATAGTACCCCATGGCACCCTTTTCGCTGGTGGCCTCGGCGTGAAAGTCCACCACCACAATGTCCGCGTCCGGGGCGGCGGCAATTTCATTGGCGATGGTGAAGGGGTTATCAAAGTTGGAATCCATCTCACAGCGACCGATGAGATTGAGCACCCCAATCCGCAGATTGTCCGGCCCCAGATAGATGCCGTACCCCCTGCCGGGCACCCGATTGGTGTAGTTGGCGGGGCGCAGAATGTAGGGGGATTCCTCCAAATAGTCGGCGATTTGCAGGCGGTTCCAAGTGTGGTTCCCAAGGGTAATCACGTCGGCACCGGCGGCAAAAATAGCGTCGGCCTGACGGGGATGAATCCCCACGCCGGAGGCGTTCTCGCCGTTGACCACCGTGAAGTGTACCCCCTTCAGCTTTTTCACTTCCGCCAAGTGGTCGGTTAAAAACTCGATGCCGCTATCCCCCACCACGTCGCCCACAGCCAGCAAATTCAGTACCATTGCAATTCCCCCTTTTTCAGTGCTTTTATTATATGTCATTTTTGGGGAAAGCGCAATGCAAAAACCGCCCGGCACTCACAGCCCCGCCCGTCAGCGCGGTGAACACAAAAAGAGGG
>JAVXKN010000039.1:0-10267 GCA_036647315.1 Oscillospiraceae bacterium
GCCAACGGTGGGGAGAATGACAGCCCAGAGGGTGTCGTGAATGTGGAGGAAACTCATTTCACGGAGCAACGGAATAACGATGACCTGCTTGGGAAGAGCCATGGCGCAGACCAGCAGCATAAAGAGGACTGCTCTGCCGCGGAACCGCTTTTTTGCCAGCGCGTAGCCCGCCAGGGAGGCGGTAAAGCAGGTAAGTGCCATGGCACCGCCCGCCATGATAACGGTGTTCACCAGCCACTTGATAGCGGGCTCTTCAAAGAGCCGCCGATAGTTGTCCCAGGTGGGGTTTAAGGGGAACCACTGGGGCACTGCGGCGTTGATGGTCATCGCGTCCTTAAAGGAGCCGGTGATAATCCAGTAGAGGGGGAAGATGAAGAAGATAGCCAGCAGGATGAGGACAATGATTGCGAAAATCACATAGGGCTTGGAACGTCCAACGTCTTTTTTCATATTCTCGCCCCCTATTCCGTATCGGACTTCGTCAGCTTAAACTGGATTGCTGAGAAGACGGCGATGATAATGGCGAGAATGACACCCATGGCATTGCCATAGCCAAATTCGCCCAGCTTGTAACCACAATAGTAGATATAGTACATAATCGTCTGGGTGGAGTTAAAGGGACCACCGGAGGTCAGCAGCTGAATCAGCGCGAAGCACTGGAAGCTGTTAATCGTGGTGATAACCAGAATATACAGGGTTGTAGGCATGATCTGCGGCCACTTGATTTTCCAAAACACCTGCAGACGGCTTGCGCCATCCACCTCGGCGGCTTCTACCAAAGATTGGTCTACGTTACCTAAGGCGGCGACGTAGAGGACAATGGGCTGACCGATGGAGGTGGTGAACAGGATGAGGATAATGCACAACAGGGCGGTTCTCTGGTCGCCTAACCAGTCAAAGCCACTGGTGCCTAAGATATGGTTTAAGAGGCCGGTGTAGGGGTTAAACATCCACTTCCACACCACGGTGACTGCCACGGTGCCGGTGACCACAGGCAGATAAAACACGCAGCGGAAGAAGGAGCGGGAAAGTGCTTTCATGGGGTTAATCGCAGAGGCCACCCACAGGGAGAAGGCCGTCACTGCGGGGACGGAAACGACAACGATGATAATGGTGTTCCACAGGCCACGGATAAAAATCTTGTCCTGGAACATCCGCACATAGTTGTCGATACCATTAAAGGTAAAGGTGCCCAGATTGTAGTCGAAAAAGCTGGAGAAGATACAGATGCCCATGGGGATGATAACAAAGCCTACGAAGAAAATAAGGCTGGGTAACAAAAACAGATAGGCGGAAATGGTCTCACGGCGGACCAACGCCTTGCTCATGCCGGAAAACTGACTTTTTTTCGCCAAGGTACTCCCCTCTTTCATTGAGCTGTTTCCGCGTGGACCCCCACGGGGGGCAGCCCAATACGGTAAAAAAAGTGCGCCCGCCCCTCTCATTCAGGGAGCGGGCGCACCTGCCTATTTTACAGTAGCTTACTACTTACTTAATTGCTGCGTTAGCAGTTGCGACGAATTCGTCGGCAGCCTTCTGAACATCGGTGCCGCCAAATACCTGCTGAAGCATGTTCCACCATGCGGTGCGCTGCTCGGTCCAGCCGCCGGTGACGTTGTAGTAGTCGCCCAGGTAGGGCATCATTGCGGTGAAACCAGCCATGCGGGCTTCATCCTCGGTGCCTGCATAGACGTTACCCAGAGATGCGCGGGTGGGGAAGAAACCGGTGATGGACACGCTGTTAGCAGCCTGGTCGGGATCATCGGAGACGTACTGGATGAAGGTCTTTGCAGCGGCGATTTTTGCGTCGTCGCCATTGTTGAACACGCCGAAGCCCCAGATGCCGCCGCAGAGCTCGGGTTTGCCGTCGTCAGAGGGGAATGCCAGTGCATAGGGGGTAAATGCAACCTGCTCTGCATACTGGGCCTCGTTGGAGGCGTTCCAGCAGAAGGACATGGCGGCAGTGCCGTTGGCAAATGCCTGGAGCTCATCGGCAGCTGCGAAGCTGGCGTTTGCGCTGAGGTTGCCTGCCTTGACCTGCTCGGCCAGAGTGGTGAGAGCCTTGACGTTCTCTGCGCTGTTGGCGGTGTAGCCGGTGTGGTCAGCAGTGGTGTACTTGCCGCTGTACAGGTTGTTGACGAGAGCACGGGTGCCCTGGTCGCCGCCCTGGCCGCCGCAATAGACGATACCGGGGGTCTGGACTTCGCCGGCAGCCTTGACAGCAGCAATGGCCTTCAGGAAGCCATCGGTGGTCCAGGTGCGGTTTTCCATGTCGATGTACTGCAGAGCATCGGCCTTCTCAAAGACTTCTTTGTTGATGGCCATGCAGTGGGTGGTCATGCAGAGGGGATACTCGTAGAACGCGCCATCGGCGGCCTTACAAGCATCGACAACTGCCTGGCTGGTTGCGGTGATGTCAGCGGTGACTTCAGCGGTCCACAGATCGGTGAGGTCTACCATCTTGCCGGCTTTGCCCCAGTTTGTGACCAAACGCTCGGGGCCTTCCATGATGATGTCGGGTGCGGTGCCGCCGTTGAGCGCGGACATGACCTGATCATCGCCGGACTTATAGTCCAGATACTGGACGGAAACTTTGATTTCGGGGTGCTTCTCGTTGAACTTGGCGATGATGCCGTTTACAGTGGCTTCATCTTTCCAGTTGCCGATGGGATAGGTCCACATCGTGATGTCCACGGGGGTTGCAACTTCTTCAGAGGGAGATACCTCGGGGCTGGGCTCAGCGGGAGCCTTGGGGGCGCAAGCGACGAGAGAACCTGCCATGGTCATTGCGAGCAAGAGAGCAAGAAATTTCTTCATGTGTCTTTCCTCCTTATTTGTTTCTCGTAAAGAGAACTCGATGGCATGCCATCGTAAGAATTGTACAATTATTGCCTCTGCTTGTCAAGGGAAAGCAAGCAGATTTCATAATAAAATGAAAAAATAATGCACAAAAATCCAGTCTGAAATTTTATTTCAGCAGCTGGGTAATCATCTGGTCGGTCATGGAGAGCATCCGGGGCAGGTGGAAGGGGCCCTTGAACGTGCTGCCTTTGCAGGGGGGTTCGGTGGGGAGACCGTCCCGGCGGAGGTAGCCGTACCACTCGCCAAACTCCGGGTCGGCGAAGTGTTCCTTGCAGTAATTCAGCGTTTTGTCGAAGGCCTCCAAATACCGCTCGTCCCCGGTGTCACGGTAAATCATCATGCTGGCAATGAGAATCTCGTCATGGGGCCACCAGAGTTTCATATCGTGCTCGTAGGACTCGGGGGGCTTCCCCAGACAGTCGATAAAGTACAGCAGACCGCCGTACTGCTCGTCCCAGCCGGCCTTGAAGGCCTGGTCGAAGACCTGCACCGCTTTTTGGTGCAAGTCCTTGTCGCCACGGCGGTTGGCCTCCTCCATAATGAACCAGGAGCACTCGATGTCGTGGCCGGGGTTCACCACGCGGCCGTCGGTGAAGTCACCCAAAAACTCGCCGTTCATGCCCACAGTTTCCAAGGTACAGCCCATCTCCGGCTTAAAGTGATACTTGAAAATCTGGTCGGTGCACTCCCGGGCGCGCTTGTCGTAAATTTCCGCCCACTCCGGGTCTACCCGGCGCATGACGGAGGTGATGTTCAGGTAAATCATGGGGTTTGCCAAGGCGCGCCCGGTGCGGGTGGCGGGGATGGTCTTGGGCCCCATCCCTGTGGGGTCAGCGATGAGGCCGTTATTGAGCTGATAGATGAGGTCGTAGGCCGTGCGGGCACGGTCTAGGCAGACGCGGTCGCCGGTGACACCGTAATACTCGGCGTTGGCGATGGCGTAAAAGCCCTCAGAGAAGCAGTACCGACGCTGGCGGAGGGGTTTGCCGTCCCCGGTGACGGTGAAGTACATCCGGGTGCCGGCGGCACGGTTGATGCAGTATTTCTCCATAAAGTCCAGGCAGCTCTTGCTGGCGGCAAGCCACTCGTCCTTCACCCCGTACACCTTGCACAGGTAGGCGAAAATCCAGCCGCAACGGCCCTGCATCCAAACGCTTTTATCCGTGGAAAAAATGTCGCCCTTTCTATCTAGGCAGGTATACACACCGCCGTTTACCTTGTCCATGCCGTGGTCCAGCCAGAAGTTTACGCTGCGGTCCAGTTCGGCGCGAAGCCAGGTCTGGTACTCCTGCAATTTTGCTCTATCCATCTAAAAGGCCGCCTTTCATTCTTTGAATTTACGACAACATCATACGCTACCGCGGTGGTATCGTCAAGTGGATTTCCGCCCTGCTTTTTGTCCTATTTTCCATTTTGTTTGTCTGAATCGTTTAATTTCGTCAAACCCTCTTGACAGATTGTGAAAAACTGATAGCCTATATCTAGTCGGAACATCATTTGAAATTACTTTTAGGAGGTAACGTATATGAAGCATCTGGGCATTGAGGTTTCAGTGAAAAACGTTCCCGCGCTGGACCCGCAGTTCATTCCCCTGAACAAGTTTTATAAGGCATTTTTGCAGGGTGCCAAAAAGCCCCTGGGCATTGCGGTAGAACGTGCCGCAGGTCAGGTGGCGGTGTACGAAACCTTTATCCACGGCACCCCCGACATGGCAGAGGCCGACCATTATTATGTAAACCGCATCATCAAGACCCTCCTGTGGATGAAGGGCGGCTTCAAAATTTACATCCGTGGCGACGAGAACATCTACAAGGCCATCAAGGCGGACTACGCCGAAAACGGCAGCCGCTCCTTCGACTTTGGCTTTATGGCCAACGTCTACGAGAATCCCTTTGAGGTGGTTTCCGTGGACAAACTCCCCGCCGAAAAGGGCAATCCCAAGCAGATTGGCCGCCATCTGGACGGTTGCCGCATCGGTTTTGACGCAGGCGGCAGTGACCGCAAGGTCTCCGCTGTCATTGACGGCGAGAGCGTTTTCGACGAAGAAGTGGTGTGGTTCCCCAAGACCACTGAGGACCCGGACTACCACTTCAACGGCATCGTGGATGCCATGAAGGCCGCCGCCGCCCATATGCCCCGGGTGGATGCCATCGGCATCTCCTCCGCCGGCGTTTACATCGAAAACCGCACCATGAACGCCTCCCTGTTCCTCAAAGTCCCCAAGGATTTGTTCGACAAAAAGGTGAAGGACATCTACCTCCGTGCCGCAAAGGAAATCGGCGACGTGCCTGTGGTCGTCTGTAACGACGGCGACGTGTCCGCGCTGGCAGGGGCTATGAGCCTCAACGACAACAACGTTTTGGGCATCGCCATGGGCACCAGCGAGGCCGTGGGCTTCGTAGACCCCCAGGGCTGCATCACCGGCTGGCTCAACGAGCTGGCCTTCATGCCCGTAGACGCAAACCCCGCCGCCATGGAGGACGAGTGGTCCGGCGACATCGGCTGCGGCGTAAAGTATTTCTCTCAGGACGGCGTGATTAAGCTGGCCCCCGCCGCCGGCATCACCCTTGACCCCGCCCTCTCCCCCGCCGAAAAGCTGAAGGTTGTCCAAAAGCTGATGGAGTCCGGGGACAAAAACGCCGCTAAAATCTACGAGTCCATCGGCGTGTATCTGGGCCACGCACTGGCACTCTACGAGGACTTTTACAGCTTTAAGCACGTTTTACTGCTGGGCCGTGTCATGTCCGGCAAGGGCGGCGATTTGATTCTCGACCGCTGCAAGGAGGTTCTCGCCGACGAGTACCCCGAAATTGCAACAAAAATCTTCCCCTCCCTCCCCGATGAGAAGTTCCGCCGTGTGGGTCAGTCCGCAGCCGCGGCCTCCCTGCCGGAAATCAAGTAATCAAAAAAATACCGCCGCACTCACAGGAACGTGAGTGCGGCGGTTTTTTTAATCTTCCGGTTCGGCGGGTAACTCCTCCTCGTGGGGCAGAAAGGGCTTGAAGCTTTTTTCCAAGAACAGGCTCCAAAAGAGGGTGAGGAGCACCGGCAAAATCAGCACCGGGGCCCAGAACTGCATGGTGAGCCACACGGAAAGTACCGTGGCAAGTGCCATGAGGACGGTGGCGGGCAGGTGGGCAATGGCCAGCTTGCAGGCGTTCAAAAGGGTGCCCCCCAGGGTGTTTTCAAAGCGGGAGAGGACGGGGAACAGATAGCACAGCATCCCCACCGGCAGGAGGAGCAGCAGGCACGCGGCGATGTACAGGGTAGCCGAGGTCTTGTTGCCGGCGTTGGCCACCTGCAACAAAATATGGCAGCTTTCCCACAACAAAAGCCCTACGGCCATGACGAGAAACGTCAAAATGGTGGACTTTTTGAAATTCTGCTTAAAGGTGCGGAAAAACCGGCCGTATGGGGCAGGCTCCTGACCACGGACGCAGTGGACCACGCTGTCGTACAGCGCGGTGGTGGCGGCACCCACGGTGAAGATGGGCAGTGAGCACACAATCCACAGGGCGGAGAGCCCCAGCACGTCCGCCACATATGCCATGGGCCGGAACAGCCAGTTGTTGGGATCGAAGAATTTTTGAAACATGAGCACACCCCTTTCGGTGAAGCAGGGCTATTATAGCAAGTTTCCGGGAAAACTGCAAATCAAAAAATCTCCGCCCCACAGCAAAAAGCCATCGGGACTGTCTTTTCGGACGGTTCCAATGGCTTTTTGTGTTTTGAGAGAGGATAGGAGAAGCTTATGCTACCTGCTCTGCCTTGTCCCGATAATCGGCACCCGACTGATTTGGAACAGCCACGGGGCCACGGGTTTTGGCAGTGCGGAGGTGGACGTAAATGGTGATGCCGGCGGCGACAAGCAGAAAGCCGTAAAACGTGATGCCACGGGAGAGGAGCATGGCGGGGGTCACAAGGCCGGCACCGAAAAAGAGGGTGAAGGCTTGGACAAATCCCGCCTCGGACGCACCCACGGAACCGGGGAGCGGCAGGCAGGACACCGCCAAGGTCACCAGCGCCTGGGTTGCCACAATAGCCACCGCACTGCCACCAGAGAGGCCGAATGCCCGATAGACAACGTAGGGCACCAAGTAAAGTGCCGTCATCTGCACAAAGGTCATGCCCAGCATGGCGGGAAACAGGAGCGGGCGGGTTTTCAGCAGCTGGGCACCCTTGCGGTACTCCTCCATCTGGTGGTTCAAGGTGTCCTGTGCCTTTTTCTCGTTTTTAATCAGATGTACTTTTACGCCCAGACCGAGCACCCAGCCCGCCAGACGGGTGGCAATGGCAGGGCGGAACATAAAGAGGAGCATCATGGTGGTGAGGAGGAGCATGGTGGTGCCGCCGAAACCCAGCAGGACCCCCAAGCCGGTACCCAGACGGGCCACGGCCTCGCCGCCTAAAAACCACGCCGCCACCGCATACACCAGTGTCACCACCTGATAACAGACGGTGATGAGGAGCATATTCAGGGTGCCGTGGGCGGCGGGGATGCCGTCCTTCGCCATATAGTAGACCTGGGCGGGCTGACCGCCGGTGGCGGAGGGGGTGATGGAGCTAAAGTAAAAGCCGGTGCCGGAATAGGAAAAACAGCGGCGGTAACGGACACGGTGCCCCATGGCACGAAGGGCCATTTTGGAGGCCGCCGCCTCGCTGCCCACGAACACCAGCATCAGGGTAAAGCCTAAAACAAGATACAGGGGATTGACGTTTCTGATGGTGTCCGCCAGCGCGGAAAGGGACTGGTCTTTCAGAAACAGAAAGCCGGTAAGACCCATGAGTGCCAGCATGACCAGCAGGCTGACGCTATTCTTTTTGCTTTTCATCAGGCACACACCTTCTCTTTTTCCGTCAGGGCGGAGAGTAATCCGTCCAGACCTTCCACCTCTAACTGACCGCGGACTTTCGCCATATTGTCCCGCATCCAAGCGAGCACATCGTCTTTATAGATGAGGTTGCGGATGGATTCTAGACACCGCTCCGGCTCCTTGTTGGCTACCCGGCCCATGCCGTTGCGGAGCAAGTAATTGGCATTGTTCCGCTCCTGCTGCAAAAAGGGCTCCCATGCCAAAATGGGCAGGCCCGAGGTAATGGCCTCGAAAACTGTGATACCGCCGGGCTTGGAGAGCATTAGGTCGGCCTTTGCCATGTACTGGTAAACCTTGTCGGTGTACCCCACCACGTCGATGTTTTCGTATTTGCCCGACAGCTTTTCAAACAGCTTTTTGTTGCCGCCGGTAATCATGACGGTGTGGACGTTCTCTAAGGCGTTAAGAGCCTCGTAAAACTTTTCGCCCCGGGGCATGAGGCCTAGGCCGCCGCCCATGATGAGCAGTTCCCGCTTACCCGACCGTCTTTCCGTTTTGACACTGCGGAATTCGTCCTTCACCGGGATGCCGGTGACGATGATGGCGCGGGGGTCTATCCCCTTACTCACCAGTGCTTTCTTGAGAGCGGGGGAACCCACCAGATAGCCGTCGGTTTTGGCGCAGAGCCATTCGGAGTGGGCGGTCATATCGGTGACGCAGGTGACAAGCGGCAGGGTACTGCCGGAATCCAGCTTGTAGCGGGAGACAATCTGGGCGCAGACCGGGTGGGTGACGACGATGGCATCGGGCCTCTCCACGTTTACCAGCTCCGCGATTTTTTCCGCCATCAGACTTGCAAAGGGAGGAACGCTGTCCGGCTTGCCGTTTTCCGTCAGCTTATAAAAGGTGTTGTAGATGCCGCTGCCGTGGGTCACGAGGAGGGAAAACGCCTTGTACATGGCCTCGGACGCGCCGGGCATGGCATATTCAAAAAAGTCCAGCACACGGATGTCCGCGGCGGGGAACCCTTTTTCCAGTTGTTGTTGTAGGGAAAGCGACGCAGACCAGTGGCCCATGCCGAACTTTCCGGTTAAAATAAGTACCTTCACAGTGCCGCCCCCTTTATCATTCTAGGATAGCATTAGTATATCCGTTGAATCTTTAGAAAATAGGGGATGTTTCATTAACTTTTTCTTAAGACCATAATAACCCTCTTGCATTAAACCCAGAAAATGCGTGAGGGCGGGGGGTTTGGGGCGCAAACTGCCGCGGAAAAGCCCTCTCCCTCATAGGACTGGAAGTACAATTCGCCCAGTTTTTGGGCGGGGGGCAGGGGGATGGTGGCGGCGGCGGGCGGGAAAATGCCGCCCCCCCGCTGCTTCGCCCCGCTCTCCTTTAAGGTCCACAGTGTATAAAAGGTTGCCCAGTTGCCCCCCTGCTCCTGATAATAGGCAAATTCTTGGGGGGAGAACACATATTGGGGCAGGGTGTCCCGTCGTGGCACAATCCGCTCAATGTCTGCGCCCACAGGGCTTTCAGCTACGCAGCAGAGGGCGAAACTTCCGCTGTGGCTCACGTTAAAGTGTATCTCCGGCCGGGTGGGGAAGTAGGGCTTGCCGCCGGGGGTCTTTTGAATGGGGGGGAGGGTGTCCAGGCCGTAACCGTCCAAAAGTACACGGCGCAGCAGCGCGTAAGCGTCTAAGGTGTCACTGCCGTAAAGAAACATAACCCTCTCCCCTTCCTGAAAATATTGTGCTATAATATTAAACGTAACTTAAAACTTTTCCACCTTGGGATTTAAGGTTTTCCAATTACAATTCTAACATGGGGTGAACGCTTTGTACAATATTTTAATCTGCGACGACGACCGGGACATTGTCTCCGCACTGGACATTTACCTCACCAGCGAGGGCTACAACACCTTGAAAGCCTACAACGGCAAGGAGGCTCTGGACATTGTAGCGGCGGAGGAAGTCCACCTGATTCTCATGGACATTATGATGCCCGTGATGGACGGCATCCGCGCCACCGCAAAGCTGCGGGAGACCTGCAACGTGCCCATTATTCTCCTCACCGCCAAAAGCGAGGACATGGACAAAATTTTGGGGCTGAACATCGGGGCGGACGACTACATGACAAAGCCCTTTAACCCCATTGAGGTCATCGCCCGGGTGAAAAGTCAGCTCCGGCGGTACACCACGCTGGGCGGGCAGTCCAAGCAGGAAACTGCCGCCACCATCACCTGCGGCGGCATCTCCATGGACGACGGGGCGAAAAGCGTCACCGTGGACGGGGAACCCGCCAGCCTCACCCCCATTGAGTACAACATCCTAAAGCTTTTAATGGAGCACCCGGGCCGTGTCTATTCCACCGGGCAGATTTACGAGCAGGTGTGGAACGACCCGGCCTACGGCTCGGAGAGCACCGTGGCGGTGCACATCCGCCACCTCCGTGAGAAAATCGAAATTGACCCGGCAAACCCCCGATACCTGAAAGTGGTGTGGGGACTGGGGTACAAGATGGAAAAACTGTAATTCCCCCGCACTGTTTGGAGGAGATTTATTGAAAAAACTGAAAGAAAACGCGCCCCT
>JAVXKN010000040.1:0-10151 GCA_036647315.1 Oscillospiraceae bacterium
TCCCAGATGGTGCGGGCGTAGTCCCGAATGGAGCGGTCGGCGGCGAAGATGCCGCTGCGGGCGATGTTGATGAGAGCCATCTGATTCCATTTTTTCGGGTCCAGATAGGTCTCGCCCGCCCGCTGATGGGCGGCGCGATAGCTTTCAAAGTCCGCCAGCAGCAGGTATTCATCCGCCGGCGCGCCGCCGGCACCGAAGAGGAGCCGGTTGGTGATTTCCGCATAGGGGACGCAGTCGTCAAAGCCGGCGGTGAGCCTGTCCACGGCGGCGCGAATGTCGCCGTTCTGGTTATAATACTCGTAGGAGCGGTAGCCGCTGTTTTTCAGCCCCACCACCTCGTCCGCATTGAGGCCGAAGAGGAAAATGTTGTCGTCCCCCACCTCTTGGTGCATCTCTACGTTTGCGCCGTCCAAAGTGCCGATGGTGAGGGCACCGTTCATCATAAACTTCATGTTGCCGGTGCCGGAGGCCTCCTTGCCGGCGGTGGAAATCTGCTCGGAGAGCTCGGAGGCGGGCATCAGCTTTTCCGCCAAACTCACCCGGTAGTTCTCCAAAAATACCACCTGCAAACGGTCTTTGCACAGGGGGTCGTTGTTAATCTGCTTCTGCAAGGAGCAAATAAGGCGAATAATCTGCTTTGCCACCGTGTACCCCGGTGCGGCCTTGGCACCGAAAATAAACACTCTGGGGGTAAACTGGAAGTTGGGGTCCTGCTTCAGCTTATTATAGAGATAGGTGATGTGCAGGACGTTTAAGAGTTGACGCTTGTACTCGTGGAGCCGCTTCACCTGCACGTCGAACATGGCGTCCGTATTGAGGACGATGCCGGTGTCCCGCAGGATATAATCCGCAAAGTCCAGCTTGTTTTGCTTTTTAATGTCCCCCAACTCGGTGAGGACGGAGGATTTTTCTTTGAATTTGGAGAGCCCCTCCAGCTTGTCCGGGTGGAGGAGGTAATCGCTGCCGATGCAGTCCTTTACCAGCGCGTCCAGCCGGGGGTTAATCTCCGACAGCCAGCGGCGATGGTCGATGCCGTTGGTCACATTGAGGAATTTTTCCGGCGTACGCAAATAGGCACTGTGGAACACGTCTTTTTTCAGAATGTCGGAGTGGAGGGCGGACACGCCGTTCACCGCGAAGCAGGCGCAGACGCAGAGATTTGCCATCCGCACCTCGCCCCCCCAGAGGATGGACAGTTCCCGCAGCTTATTCTGGTCGCCGTGGAAAAAGTCATTCAGTTCACCCTGATACCGCTTGTTAATCTCGTCGATAATGCACCAGATGCGGGGGAGCAGCGCGATGATTAAATCCTGAGGCCACCGCTCCAACGCCTCCGCCAGCACCGTATGGTTGGTAAACGCCACGGTGTGGGTGACGATGTACCACGAATCCTCCCAAGAATACCCCGCCTCGTCTAAGAGAATCCGCATCAGCTCGGGAATCACCAGAGTGGGGTGGGTGTCGTTAATCTGAATGACGTGCTTTTCGTGGAAATTCCGCAGGGTGCCGTACTGGGCGCGGTGATGGCGGCAGATGCTCTGAATGGTGGCGGAGACGAAGAAATACTGCTGCTTTAACCGCAGAGATTTCCCCTCGTAATGGTTATCGTCGGGGTACAGCACCTTGGCGATGACCTCCGCCATGGCCTGCTGCTCCACGGCTTTTAAGTATTCGCCGCTGGAATAGAGGGCCATGTCAACGGGCACCGGGCTTTTCGCGTCCCAGAGCCGCAGGGTGTTGGTGTGGTTGGTGCCGTAGCCCGCAATCTCCATGTCCTTGGGGATGGCGAGGACGGTGGAGTAGCCGGTGTGGCGGGCCACATGGTGGTTATTCTCAAAGCTGGTCTCCACCTTGCCGCCGAAGTGAACCTCCTCGGTTTCGTCCACCTTGGGGATGAGCCAGGAATCGCCGGGGTCAAGCCAGTTGTCCGCCAGCTCCACCTGCTGTCCATCCACGATTTTCTGCTTGAAAATACCCAGTTCGTAGCAGATGGAGTACCCGGTGGCGGGAATCTCTAAAGTAGCCATAGAGTCCAAATAACAGGCGGCCAGACGGCCTAATCCGCCGTTACCCAGCCCGGCATCCGGCTCCAATTCAAAGAGTTCCGGGGCGGAAAAGCCCAGGGACTCAATGGCCCCCTTCAGCGGCTCTAAAACCCCCAGATTGTAGGCATTTTTCATCAGAGAACGGCCCATCAAAAATTCCAGAGACAGATAATGCACCTGACGGGCCTTCTCGTCACGGGTCTCCTCCTCCGTCTCAATCTGGTGGGCGGACATCATGTCACGGAGCACCAGGGCGCAGGCCTTGAACATATGGGCGGCAGTGGCCTCGGAGATGTCGCGGCCAAAATTTCGGCGCAGCTTTCCGATAATCAGCTCAGAGAGCTGCTGGGCGGTATATTCCATAGGGTGGACCTCCTAAAAAGTAAGCAGTCTATGCGCACGGAAACCGCTGTGGAAACGTTTCCATTATCGCAGCGTATAGAATACCACAGAATTATTTACCTGTCAAATTTCCGTAGATTTCCAAATACGCCCCTGCGGATTTCGCCCAGGAAAGGTCGGCGGTCATGGCGTTTTTCTGAATCGCCTTGAACGTCTTGGGGTCGTTATGGTAGAGGTCGATGGCCTCCTTGAGAACCCACAGCATATCGGCGGGGTCCACATTGGCGAAGGTAAAGCCGGTGCCCTCCCCTGTAAACTGGTTATAGGGCAGGACGGAGTCCTTCAGTCCGCCGGTTTCCCGGACCACCGGCAGGGTGCCGTACCGCATGGCAATCATCTGGGACAGGCCGCAGGGCTCGGCGACGGAGGGCATGAGGAACAAATCCGCGCCGGCATAGATGGCGGCGGAGAGGGCGGCGGAATACATCAGCCGTGCGGCAAAACGACCGGGGTACTGGGCGTCCCCGTGGCGGAAGGCCTCCTCGTACTGCCAGTCGCCGGTGCCCAAAATCACCACCTGCACGTCCTCGTTCATCAGGTCGTGGAGGGCAGCCGTCACCAGCCCGAAGCCCTTATGGGGCACCAGACGGGAGACACAGGCCACAATGGGCACGTCGGGGTTTTCGTTGAGACCCATGGCTTTTTGCAGTGCCGCCTTGCAGACCTTTTTCCCCGCCAGCTGACGGGCGGAAAAGTTTTTGGCGATGGCTTTGTCCTGCCACGGGTTATACAGGTCGGTGTCGATGCCGTTCAAAATCCCCTGAATTTTACCGCCGCAGTCGCTGATGACCCCCTCTAGGCCGTGGCCGTAGAAGGAATAGCGCAGCTCCTCCGCGTAGCTGGGGGAGACGGTGGTGGTGAAATCGGCGGCGTAGATGGCACCCTTCATGAGATTCACGTCCCCGTGGTAGGCCAGCATTTTTTCGTTGAAGTAGGAGGGGTCAAGGCCCAACAAATCCTCCATGACCTGCTCGCCGTAACGGCCCTGATACTCAATATTATGGATGGTAAAGACGCTTTTGGCATTGGCAAGTTCCGGCACCCGATATTTTTCCTCCAACAGATAGACGGGCACCAGGGCGGTCTGCCAGTCGTTGCAGTGGATGATGTCCGGGACGAAGCCCAGGTGGCCGGGGGTCTCAATGACGGCGCGGGAGAAGAAGGTAAACCGCTCGCCGTCGTCATAGTGGCCGTAAACCTGGGTGCGGCGGAAGTAATATTCGTTATCCACGAACCAGTAGGTGACCCCGTCCTTTTTCAGCTCAAAAATGCCGCAATAGGGGGAACGCCACGCCACATGGACGTAGAAAAACTGCAAAAAGGTCATCTGGTCACGCCACTGCTGAGAGATGCCCTCGTACAGGGGGAGAATCACCCGCACATCGTGGCCCTCTTTGGCCAAGGCGGCAGGGAGAGAGCCGGCAACATCGGCAAGCCCGCCGGTTTTAATAAAGGGAGCTACCTCCGAGGCAGCAAATAAAATATTCATAAAAACTCCTTTCAGCAAAGCGATGGTTCCGCCCCGGTTTTACACCACCGTGTCCTTCTCGATGGCGATGGGATAGGAGCCGTGGCCCATGAGCATCCGGCCGGAATTGACCTCCACGTTTTTATCCGCGATGGCGTATTTGAGGGTTGCCCCCGCACCCACCTTGGTGCCCTGCATGAGAATACAGTTGGAGACTACCGCGCCGGGTGCCACCTGAACGCCGCGGGAGAGGATGGAATTTTCCACAGTCCCCCCGATGATACAGCCGTCGGCAATCAGCGAATTTTTGGAAACGGATTCGGGGCCGTAGTAGGTGGAGGGATTGGAGCGGTCTTTGGTCTTAATGGGTCGGGCGGGGTCAAAAAGGGCGTTGCGGATGGCGGGGTCTAACAGCTCCATGCTCCGGGCGAAATAGGTGCCCAGAGAGTGGAATCGGGCGGCGTAGCCGTCGAATAAGTAGGGGTGAATTTTTAAGGTGCCGGACATGGCCTGCAAAATCCCCTCGCTGAAGGAGAAAATGCGATGGGCGGCGCAGTAGTCCACCAGAGAGAGCAGCAGGGTCTTGGACAAAACGTAAACCTCCAAGGACTCGCAGCCAATCGCGTCGGTAGGACACACCGCCACGTCGGAGACAAAGCCGTCCGCCCCCACGGTGAAGTAAGTACTGCTGCGGGGGTCGCCGGTGGGTTTTGTGGTGCAGACGGCGGTGATGTCCGCGCCGGTTTCCAAATGCTGCCGATAGACCTCGTTGAGGGGCAGATTGGCCACGGTGTCGCCACCCGCCAAAATCACATATTCCTGATGGATGCGGTCCAGATAGGAGCGCACCCCCGCCAGAGCATCCATGCGGCCCTGATACTCATTGGACCCCACCCGGTCGGCGTACCCGAAGGGGGGGAGAATTTTCAGACCGCCGTGCTTGCGGGACAAATCCCAGTCCTTGCCGGAGCCCACATGGTCTAGGAGGGACTGGTACCCGGAGTGCACCACCAGACCCACGTCGGACACGCCGGCATTCACCATGCTGGAGAGCATGAAGTCCACCAATCTGTAACGGCCTAAGAAGGGAATGGAGCAGGTGTTGCGGTGCTGGGTGAGCTGGCGCAGGTCGGCGTTGGAGCGATAGGCGAAGATAATTCCGTGTAAATCATTCATTTCTTTGCCACTCCCTTCACATTTTTCGTTACCATGGCGTGAGCGGGAACCACGGTGTCGGGTCCTACCTTAATCTCGCCGGCTATCACCGTAATGCCCCAGTCCTCGTTGGTGGGGTCAGGCGGGGTGCCCACCCGGGCATTTTCGCCGATCACTGCCTGTTCCGCCACGATGGAATATTCCACCACCGCGCCGGCTTTCACTACCGCGCCGGGCATCAAAATGGAGTACCGCACATGGGCACCCTCCTCCACAATCACCGAGTGGAACAGGACGGAGTTCTCCACGTCGCCGTAAATCTCGCAGCCGCCGGTGACGAGGCTGTGGGTGATTTTGGCGTTTTCGCCGGTGTAGTGAGGGGGTCTGGTTGGGCTGCGGGCGTAGATGGTCCAGCTGTTATCAAAGAGCTGCACGCCGCTCTGGATGGAGAGCATATCCATGTTGGCATCCCACAGGGAGTCGATGGTACCCACGTCCTTCCAGTAGCCGGAAAAACGGTAGGCACTCATGATTTCGCCCTTATCGAGCATGGAGGGGATAATATCGTGACCGAAGTCGTTTTTGCTCTTTTCATCCGCCTCGTCCGCCATTAAGTATTCCTTCAGCTTGGACCAGGTGAAGATGTAAATGCCCATGGAGGCCAGGTTGGACTTGGGATGCTTGGGTTTCTCCTCAAATTCGTAAATCTGGTCATTCTCATCCACGTTCATAATGCCGAACCGAGAGGCCTCCTCGGTGGTGACCTCCAAAACCGAGATGGTGCAGGCGGCACCGGTTTTCTTGTGGTGAGCCAGCATTTCATCGTAGTCCATTTTGTAGATGTGGTCGCCGGAGAGAATGAGGACGTACTCCGGGTCGTAGAGCTCCAAAAAGCCCATGTTCTGGTAGATGGCGTTGGCGGTTCCCTTATACCAAGTGCCCTTGTCCCCCTCCTGAACATAGGGCGGGAGGATGTGAACGCCGCCGTCAGACCTGTCTAAGTCCCAGGGCTGGCCGTTGCCGATGTAAGCGTTGAGTTCCAAAGGCTGATACTGGGTTAACACGCCCACGGTGTCGATGCCGGAGTTGACGCAGTTGGAGAGCGGGAAATCAATGATGCGGTACTTCCCGCCAAAGGGAACGGCGGGTTTTGCCACATGCTGGGTCAGGGCGTAGAGTCGGCTGCCCTGGCCGCCGGCAAGGAGCATAGCAACGAGTTCTTTTTTCATTCTTAGTCACCCCTGTTTCAGAATTGGTACACACACGATTATTTGCTCAGTTTCTCCGATTGCTCAGTCTTCTCTGCTTTTTTCGTCTTTCTGGGCGGATACTTTCTGGTGCATTTGAGGATTACGGTGCTCATGGGGGGCAGGTCAATTTCCAAAGACTGCTCCTGCCCGTGCATGGGAAGGTAGGCGGTTTTCAGCGGCTGATGGTCTCCCAGCCCGGTGCCTCCCCACACCGCGTCGTCGGTGTTGAACACTACTTCGTACTGCCCCGGGGCGGGAACGCCCAAGCAGTACCCCTTTCGGTGTACCGGCGAGAAGTTACACAGGACGACAAGGAACTTTCCCTTTTCGTCCTTGCGGACAAAGCCGGCGCAGTTGCCCATGTAATCGTCGGCGCAGAGCCACTGGAACCCCTCCCAAGTGAAGTCCAAATCCCACAGGGGGGACTGTTCCAAATAAAGCTCGTTGGCGGACTTGAAGAATTCGTGGAGGGCCTTGTGTCGGGGGTCGCCCAGCAGATGCCAGTCCAGAGAGTGCTCAAAGTGCCACTCGTTCACCTGTCCGAATTCGCTGCCCATCATCAGGAGTTTTTTGCCGGGATGGCAGAGCATATAGCCGTAAAACGCGCGGACACCGGCGCACTTCAAATCCTCGTCACCGGGCATTTTCCCAATCAGGGAGCCTTTCATATGCACCACCTCGTCGTGGGACAGAGGGAGGATGAAGTTTTCGGAAAAGGCGTACACAAAGGAGAAGGTGATGTCCTTGTGGTTATTCTGGCGGAAGTAGGGGTCTAGCTTCATGTAGTGGACGATGTCGTTCATCCAGCCCATGTTCCATTTGAGGTTAAAGCCCAGCCCGCCGTCCGCCGTGGGGCGGGTCACTAAGGGCCACGAGGTGGATTCCTCCGCAATCATCAGCGCGTCGGGCACTTCGGCGAAGATGTACTCATTGAGCCGCTGCAGGAAGTCTACCGCCTCTAAATTTTCCTTGCCGCCGTGGATATTGGGGCACCACTGACCGTCCTGCCTGTCGTAATCTAAGTACAGCATGGAGGCCACCGCGTCCACCCGCAGGCCGTCCAAATGGTATTCCTCCAACCAGAACAGTGCCGAGGAGTAGAGGAAGGAGCGAACCTCTGCCCTGCCGTAGTCGAACACCCGAGTCCCCCAAGAGGCGTGCTCCCCTTTGCGGGGGTCTGCGTATTCATAGGTGGGGGTGCCGTCAAATTCGTATAACCCGAAGGCATCCTTGGGGAAATGGGCGGGCACCCAGTCTAAGATGACCCCCACCCCTGCCCGGTGCAGCTCGTCCACCAGATACTTAAAGTCGTCCGGGGTGCCGAACCGAGAGGTGGCGGCAAAATAGCCGGTGCACTGATAGCCCCAAGAGGCATCCAGCGGGTACTCCGTAATGGGCATCAGCTCCACATGGGTATACCCCATCTCCTTCATGTAGGAGGGCAGCTGCTCCGCCATGGCGCGGTAGCTCAAAAATTCGTCGTTTTCCGTCCGCCGCCAAGAGCCTAAGTGAATCTCGTAGACATTCAAAGGCCGGCGGTAGACCGGGTTTTCTTTGCGGTACTTCATCCAAGGGCCGTCCTGCCACGGGTAGGCCTCCAAATCGTAAATTTTAGAGGCGGTACCGGGACGGGTCTCCGCGTGGAAGGCGTAGGGGTCGGCCTTTGCCAGCACCCGTCCGTCGGGGGTACGGACGGCGTATTTGTAGTTGTCGTAGCGGTGCAGGGCGGGGACAAAGCCCTCCCAGATGCCGTTTTCCAGTGGCAACATGGGGTTTGAAGCATCGTCCCAGCAGTTGAAGTCGCCCATGACGGACACCGCCGTGGCATTGGGGGCCCAACAGCGGAACATATAGCCCGACTCCCCCTTCACCGTTGCGGGATGCGCGCCCAAAACCGCCTGCGCCCGGGTGGCATGACCGGCGGAAAACGCGGATAGGGCTTCTTTGATGAGCTCCATAGCGGGCCTCCTTCTGGGGAAAATCGCCATATTATGACTGAATTTCCTATTTATTCTAACAAATATGACAGTGAAACAGGTGAAACGACACTGTCTATTTGTATAAATTATACAACGATTCCGTGCTCACGTCAAGGAAAACGGCGCAATTAGGCGTTTTTCTCCCTCGCTTCCGGAAGCGGAACGGCAAAAAAGAGGGCTGCGTCCCCGGAACAGGAACGCAGCCAATGGATTGCGGGTTTTACTCCCCCATAAACAGACCCTGTAAAAAGCGGCCGAAAAGCGCGAAAAACGTGAGCCGTGGCACCGCTTCCCCTGCAATGATAGGGATTTTTTCCTGAACGGTGCCGTCCACCGTCACCGTCATCTCCCCCAGCTTTTGCCCCGCCTCCACGGGGGCCTCCACATTTTGGGAGAGACTCACCGTGTTTTCCACCTTATCCACCAAGGTTTTCTCCACCAAAATGCGGGCGGGCCGGGCTAAAATGGGCTGAACCTGCTGTTCTGTACCCAGCAGCACGTCGATGGGGGGCAGGGCCTTGCCGGGGCGCACGTCCACCACGGTGTAGTTGGCAAAGCCGAAGGTGAGGAGGGCTTTGGCGGTTTCAAACCGCTTTTCGCCGCTGTCCGACTTCAGCACCACGGCGATGAGCTCCATGCCGTCCCGCTCGGCGGTGGCGGCGATACAGTACCGCGCGCCGTCGGTGGAGCCGGTTTTCAGGCCGGTGGCACCGTCGTAAAAGCGGATAAGCTTGTTGGTGTTCACCAGCTGAAAGGCCCCGTCGCGGATGGAATCAATCCAAATGGTGGTGAATTCCCGGATGCCGGGGTGGTTTGCAATCAGCTCCCGGCTCATGAGGGCGATGTCGTGGGCGGTGGTGAGGTGCCCCGCCGCCGGCAGACCCGTGCAGTTTTGAAAGACGGTGTTCTCCATGCCCAGCGCCGCCGCCCGGGCGTTCATCTGCTCCACGAAGGCACTCTCGCTCCCCGCCAGATGCTCCGCCATGGTGACGGAGGCGTCGTTCCCGGAAACCACCGCAATCATCTTCAGGTAGTCGTGGACGGAGAACCGCTCCCCCTCCTTCAGATAGGTCTGTGACCCGCCCATGCCGGCGGCGTTGGCGGAGACCGCCACCATGTCCTCCAGTTTGATTCTCCCGCCGTCGATGGCCTCCATAATCAGCAGCAGGGTCATCACCTTGGTGACGCTGGCGGGCTCCAGCTTGGCATCGGCGTTCTCCTCGTAGAGCACCGTCCCTGTCTCCTTTTCCATGAGGCACACCGCACCGGCGGAGATGGGGGCGGGGGTCCCCAGCGTGGGGACGCTGGAAACTGCCAGCGCGGGGGTACAGCAGAGCGTCAGCGTTAAGAAAAGCGCGAGAACTCGTTTTGTCATAAAGAAACCTCCACATCGAATTATCTACTGATAAGGATGTGGAGGTTTTGAAAAATTATGTGATGCAAAATCTGGTGTTTGTAGGGCCGGGAGAGTCACGTCTTTACCTGGGGTTTTGTGAAAACAGGGTTAGATGCCCGCCTATCCACCCAGCGCACAAAAAGCCGCTGTCCCTGATAAAAGAGCGCACCTCCGCAGGTGAAAATAGTGCAATAAGAGGCGAGGAACAAAGGATAGGGAACATTCTCTTGGAGGGTGCGCAGCACCGGCAGAGGGGTTAAATAGAAGGGACTTATTTGCATGGGGTAAAATCTGTCCCCCGGGGCAACCACCCCGGCCAAATGTACTGCGACACTTAAAGAAATCGCCACCACAACCAATATAAAGAAGGTGGCAACACCCCTGCGGAAAAACCGCAACGTAAGCTCCTCGCGCTTATACATCATAATCATGATGCCGTCCAGCAGCATAATGGTG
>JAVXKN010000041.1:0-10073 GCA_036647315.1 Oscillospiraceae bacterium
TTTCTGGCGGGAGGTTCGGTGAGCGACCCGGAAAAGGGGTACCATTTGGAGCTTGTCACCGCCCATCTGGGGGTGAGCCGTGAGCTGCCCGCCCTCCTCCGTGAGGCGGGGTTCGAGGGAAAAAACACGGCGAGAAAGTCGAATTCTGTCACTTATTTCAAGCAGAGCGAAACCATTGAGGACTTTTTAACCGCCATCGGCGCGCCCATCTCCGCTATGGAGGTGATGAACGCCAAGGTGGAAAAGCATCTGCGCAACGGTGTCAATCGCCGGGTGAACTGCGATGCCGCCAATCTGGACAAGGCGGTGGATGCCGCCCAGGAGCATCTGGCGGCCATCCGCATTTTGGAGCACAGGGGACTGCTGGACACCCTGCCGGAAAAGCTGAAAGTAACCGCCGCCCTCCGCATGGAGTACCCGGAGCTGACCCTGACCCAGCTTGCCGCCCTCTGCGACCCCCCCATCACCAAGTCCGCCCTAAACCACCGCCTGCAAAAGCTGATGGAGCTGGCAAAATAGCACGGCTAAATGGTGCTTTCAAAATAGTACCCCCAACATAAAGGAGTGACCCGCCATGTCGTTCGCCCACCTCCACGTCCATACAGAGTTTTCCCTCTTAGACGGTGCCTGCCGCATTGAGGGGCTTATGAAGCGCGTCAAGGAACTGGGCCAGACGGCGGTGGCGATCACCGACCACGGCGTGATGTACGGTGTCATCGACTTTTACCGTGCCGCCAAGGCGGCGGGGGTGAAGCCCATCATCGGCTGTGAGGTCTACGTTGCCCCCCGAGGCCGCACCGACCGCATCCACGAGTTGGATTCCTCCGCACGGCATCTGGTGCTCCTGTGCAAAAACGAGGAGGGGTACCGCAACCTGTCCTTCATGGTGAGCACCGCCTTTACAGAGGGCTTTTACATCAAACCCCGCATTGATTTGGAACTTTTGAAGGAGCACGCCGGCGGTTTAATCGCCCTCTCCGCCTGTATTTCCGGGGAAATTCCCCGCCGCATTTTGGCGGGTGACTACGAGGGAGCCAAGGCCCACGCGCTGGAAATGCAAGCATTATTCGGCGCGGACAGCTACTATTTAGAGGTGCAGGACCACGGAATTCCCCAGGAGCGGGAGGTGGCAAACGGCATCTTCCGCCTCCACGACGAGACCGGCATCCCTTTAGTAGTCACCAACGATGCCCACTATTTAACCCGGGACGATTCGGAAATTCAGGACGTTTTAATGTGCATCCAAATGGGCAAAACCGTAGACGATCCCAATCGGATGAAATTCGACAGCACCGAGATTTACATCAAAAGCGAAGAGGAGATGGCCGCCCTCTACCCCCAGTACCCGGAGGCCCTTGAAAACACGATGAAAATTGCGGATATGTGCAATTTGGACTTTGAATTCGGCACCTATCATCTGCCCAAATTTCAGCTGCCGGAGGGGTACACCGAGAGCTGGGATTATTTCACCAAACTCTGCGGGGACGGCTTTGCCGCCCGTTACCCCGACGCGCCCCCGGAGTACCGCGCCCAGCTGGATTACGAAATGAATATGATTCGTCAGATGGGCTTTGTGGACTACTTTTTAATCGTCGCCGACTTCATCGGCTTTGCCAAGCGCAGCGGGATTCCCGTAGGCCCCGGTAGAGGTTCCGCCGCCGGCAGTATTGTCTCGTACAGCCTCAATATTACCGACGTGGAGCCCATGAAATACTCCCTCTACTTCGAGCGATTTTTGAACCCGGAGCGGGTGAGTATGCCCGATATCGACATCGACTTCTGCATCCGCCGTCGGCAGGAGGTCATCGACTACGTCTCCCGCCTCTACGGTGCCGACCACGTCACCCAGATTGTCACCTTCGGCACCATGAAGGCCCGTGCCGCCATCCGTGACGTGGGCCGTGCCCTCAGTTTCCCCTATGCCGAGGTGGACAATATCGCAAAACAGGTGCCCAACACGTTGGGTATCACGCTGGATAACGCCCTAAAACTCTCCAAACCTTTCCGGGAATTGTACGATGGCGACCCTAAAGTCCAAAAGCTGGTGGATACCGCCCGCGCGCTGGAGGGCATGCCCCGCAACACCTCCACCCACGCCGCCGGCGTTGTGATTACCAGCCGCCCGGTGTACGAATATGTGCCTCTGGCGAAAAACGACGAAACCGTCGTCACCCAGTACACCATGACAACGCTAGAGGAACTGGGCCTGCTGAAGATGGACTTTTTGGGTCTGCGCAACCTGACAGTCTTGGACGATGCCGTGCAGATGGTGCGTAAAACCCAGCCCGATTTCGACCTGAAAACCATCCCCGAGGACGATGCCGACGTGTTCCAAATGCTCTCCGAGGGGAAAACCTCCGGGGTGTTCCAGCTGGAATCCACAGGCATGACCGGGGTGTGCGTGGGGCTAAAGCCCAAAAATATCGAGGATATTACCGCTATCATCGCCCTCTACCGCCCCGGCCCCATGGAGTCCATCCCCCGGTTTATCGCCTGCAGTCAGGACCCCAAACTCATCAGCTACAAGCACCCGGCACTGGAGCCGATTTTGTCCGTCACCTACGGCTGCATCGTCTATCAGGAGCAGGTTATTGAAATTTTCCGCAAGCTGGGCGGGTACTCCCTAGGTCAGGCCGACATGGTGCGCCGCGCCATCTCCAAGAAAAAGGCGGCGGTGATTGAAAAAGAGCGGGAGACCTTTGTCAGCGGCGACAAGGAGCGTGGAATCTCCGGCTGTATCGGCAACGGCATCGACGAGCAGACCGCCCACGCCATCTACGACGAGATTTACGACTTTGCAAACTACGCCTTTAACAAGGCCCACGCCGTGTCCTACGCCATCGTGGCCTACCAGACCGCCTGGTTTAAGTACCACCACCGCAAGGAATACATGGCGGCCCTCCTCACCTCTGTTTTGGATTCGCAGGACAAGGTGGCGGAGTATATCGCCGAGTGCAAGGAGAACGGCATCGCCCTTTTACCCCCGGACGTGAACGAATCCGGGGCCACCTTTACCGTCTCCGGGGACAATATCCGCTTCGGCCTTGCCGCCTTAAAGGGCGTGGGCCGTGGCTTTGTAGACGGCGTACTGCGAGAGCGTGTAAAGGGAGGCACCTTTACATCGTTCATGGACTTCTGCACCAGAATGTACGGCGACGAGCTGAACAAGCGGGTGCTGGAAAGTCTGGTGAAGTGCGGTGCCTTCGACGGCATGGAGGGAAACCGCTCCCAGCTTCTGTCGGTGTGCGACCAAGTGACCGATATGCTGGGGGAATCCCGCAAGAAGAGTGTTGCCGGTCAGTTTGACCTCTTTGGCGGCGGGGGAGATGGCTTTTCCGCCCCGGAATTGGTGCTGCCGCCCCTGCCGGAATTTTCCGCCCGTGAGCGGATGCGGATGGAGAAGGAGACCACCGGCCTCTACCTCTCCGGCCACCCCATGGACGAGTACCGTGACGCGGTGCGGAAGTACCACGCCGTGGCGATTTCCGCCATTATGTCTGACTTTGCCCGTGAGGAGGGCCCCCAGAGTTTCCACGACGAACAGCGGGTGACGGTGGCGGGGGTCATCTCCACGGTGAAAACCAAAACCACCAAGAATAACACCCTGATGGCCTATATCACCCTAGAGGACGACACCGCCTCCATGGAGCTGCTGGCCTTTTCCAGAGTGCTGGGGGAGAGCGGCAGTTATCTCAAGGAGAACACCCCGGTGGTGGTGACGGGCAAAATCTCCGTCCGAGACGAAAAAGCCCCTCAGATGCTCTGCGATTCCATCCGACCCCTGTCGGACGAGGCGGACGAGTGTAAAAGCAAAACACTTTACATCAAGTTTGCCACCGCCGGTCCGGAATTTGAAAAGCTGAAGCACCTGTTTACCATGTTCCCCGGGGAGGACAGCGCCGTTTTGTATTTTGCGGATACCAAGAAAAAACTGGGTGCAACCTGCATCCACTGCCAGACGCTGCTGGACGAGCTGAAAACGCTGGTGGGCGGGGAGAACGTGGTGCTCAAGTAAAGGGAGAGAGGTATTTTGAAAAAACTCAGTTCGCTGCTGTTTCACCGTATGGGCGTGGTGGTGCTGGCCATGCTGCTGCAGATGGCCACGCTCATTGTGGCTATCGTGGGGTTTGGCAACCACTTTGTGGAGTTTTACGGCATCTGCATCGCCATTTCCATTTTCGCGGTGCTGTGCATCGTGGGCGATAACAGCAATCCCGCCTACAAAATTGCGTGGATTGTACCCATCCTGTTGGTGCCGGTGTTCGGGGGGCTCTTGTATCTGGCCTTCGGCGGCAACAAGCTCTCCAAAAAGAAAAAGAAGAACCTCCACACCATGGAGGACCGCATGGTGGCGGCTCTGGGTCCGGACTTGAAGGCAGACACCCTGCGGGAAACGGCAGGGCTCACGGCGGCAAATATGTCCCGCTACATCGAGGAGAGCGCCCACTGCCCGGTGTACGAGCACACCGCGGCGGAGTATTACGCCCTGGGGGACGACTGCTTCCAGCCCATGCTAGACGCCCTCCGCTCTGCAGAGCACTATATTTTCATCGAGTATTTCATCATCAGCTCCGGGGTCTTTTGGGACTCCATTTTGGAGATTTTGAAGGAAAAAGCCGCCCAAGGGGTGGATGTGCGGGTACTCTATGACGACATCGGCAGCATGTACACCCTGCCGAAAAAATACGCCCAACAGCTGGAGGCATCCGGGGTCCACTGCGCGGTGTTTAACCGCTTTGTCCCCATGCTCTCCGCCCTCCTCAATAACCGTGACCACCGAAAAATCACCGTGATAGACGGCAAAATCGCCTTTACCGGCGGCATCAATCTGGCGGATGAGTATGTGAATCAGTGCGTCAAATACGGCCACTGGAAGGACTCCTCCATCCGCTTAGAGGGTGAGGCGGTTTGGAGCATGACCATCATGTTCCTCACCATGTGGGACTTCCTCCACGACACCGGGGAGGACTATGAGCAGTTCCGGCCCCAATTTGCCGCCCTTCCCCAAGGTACCGGCTGGGTGCAGCCCTATACCGACTGCCCATGGGACAGCGAGCCGGTGGGGGAGACGGTGTATCTCAACTTAATCAGCAAGGCGGAACAGTACGTCTACATCACCACCCCTTACCTGATTATCGACAGTGCCATTACCACCGCCCTTGTGGCGGCGGCAAAATCCGGGGTGGATGTGCGCATTATGACCCCCCACGTCCCCGATAAGCGGATGATTTTTGAAGTCACCCGCGCCCACTACGAGCCGCTTTTAGAGGGCGGGGTCAAAATTTACGAGTATACCCCCGGCTTTGTCCACGGAAAAAACTTCGCCGTAGACGATAAATACGGCACGGTGGGTTCGGTGAACATGGACTACCGCAGTATGTTCCTCCACTTTGAAAACGGCGTGTGGCTCTGCGATGTCCCCGCTATTTTAGATATCCGCCGTGATTTTGAAAAGACCTTAGACCAGTGTCAAGCGGTGACGCTGAAGCAGTGCAGGGACCTGCCCTTCTTCCAAAAGCTCCTCCGTGACGTGCTCCGGCTCTTCGCGCCGCTGATGTAAAAAAACAAAAAATACGCCTGCCGATGTTACATCGGCAGGCGTATTTCTAATTAGAATCTTAGTCGTTCATCAGCTTTGCTTTGTCCAGCAGGTAGAAGATGAGGGAGAGCACCACGGCCACCACGGCGGCCAGGGTCATGCCGGTGACGGAGACAGCACCCATGGTGATGGTGAGGCCGGAAAGGCCTGCCACAAAGACGATGGAGGTGAGAATCAGGTTGCGGTTCTGGCTGTAATCCACCTTCTTGTCCACCAGCACCCGGAGGCCGGAGGTACCAATCATGCCGTACAGCAGGAAGGTGATGCCGCCGATTACATCCCCGGGGATGGTGGAGATGAGGGCGGAGAGGGGGCCCACAAAGGCCATCAAGATGGAGATGATAGCCGCGCCTGCGATGACTTGGACGGAGTACACGCCCGTAACCGCCATAACGCCGATGTTCTCGCCGTAGGTGGTGGTGGGGACGGAGCCGAAGAAACCGGAGATGGCGGTGGAGAGGTCATCGCCCAGAAGAGAGCGGTGGAGGCCGGGGTCTTTAATCAGGTCACGGCCAATCACGTTGCCGGTGACAATCTGGTGGCCGATGTGCTCGGCGGTAATGACCAGCAGCACCGGGACAATGGTGATGATGGCACCCAGGTCAAACTTGGCGATGTGGAACTGGGGCAGGGTGAAAAACTGGGCGGTGAGGACGGGGGTGAAGTCAATCATGCCCAGGCACAGGGCGGTGACGTAGCCCGCCACCATAGCCACCAGCAGGGGAATGACGGCGAAAAACTTCCGAAACAGCACCGACCCGAAAATCGCCACAAAGAGGGTCACGCAGAAGACGGCGATGTGCTGGGGGGAGATGGTGGGGCTGAGCATCAGCCCGCCGGCGGGGTTAATTGTCATGAGATCCGCACCGATGGCACCGCCCTTCACCGTGTTGGAGGCCAGCTCCAAGCCGATGAGCGCGACCACAGGACCCATGGCGGCGGGGGGGAGCACCACGTCAATCCAGTTGGTGCCGCATTTGTACACCACAAAGGACAGAACGCAGCCCAAAAGTCCTACCACCACGAAGGCACCTTGAGCGTACTCAAAGCCCATGGTGGTGATGACAATACTTGCGGGTGCTAAAAAAGCAAAGCTTGAGCCTAAATAGGCCGGTGCTTTGCCCTTTGTGAGGAAAATAAATAACAGAGTGCCAATGCCGTTGAAAAGGAGAACAATGCCGGAGCTGATGCCAAACAGGATGGGCACCAAAACCGACGCGCCAAACATTGCGAATACATGCTGGAATGAGAGCGGAATCAGTTGACCGATGGGAACTCGTTCATCTACCTGAATAATGCGTTTACCACTCATAGAAATCCCTCGCCTTCCTTTTTTTAGTTCATGGTATTCTATCACAACATTGTGGGCTCGTCCAGTCCAAAATTATTTTTAGCCACAATAAATGGTATTTTGTCGAAAAACGCACCTGCCGGCAGGCAGGTGCGTTTTGCGGAAAAAATTACTTGCAGCAGCCCTTGCGCTCGCAACGGTCCTCACAGCGTTCGTGGTGCTCCTCGCACCGCTCTTCACAGCGGGAAGGGGGCGGGGCGGGGGGGAAGAAAGCGTCGGTGGGGAACTGCACCTGACGGAACAGGTCGCAGGGGTCGTCGTCGCAGGGGCCGTCGCCGCTGCCGCCGCAACATTCCTTCTCCGGCATACAATAGTCGTAGACCGGCACCAGCAGCTGGGTGTCTCGCTCCAAGCGGATGATGGAGAACTGGCCCAGGCTGATATAGACCCGCTTATCGCTGTTTCCAAAGCACAGGTCGCTGCCAAAGAGGGCGCAGACGCAGGGTGGAATCTCGGTGAGCTCGCAGTCGCACCGGCGGCACTCGCAGACATCCACCAGCTTGATGCCCAGAACGATGGGGTCAACGGCCTCAACAACGGCGGTGGGCAGGTTGCATTTGTCCAGCTCCTGCTCGTCAGTGTCGCAGAGATTCTGCAGGGACGTGAAGGTTTTCGAGGTGCTCTCGCTGCCGAAGAGGACGGCCCGCTTGTCAAAGACGGCCAGCCCGCAGATGGGAATAGGCCTTGCGGCACCCACAAAGGCATCGGCGGTAATGCGGTAGAAGTACCGCACATCTACGGCGTAAAACCCCCGGTGGAACCCCACCGGCTCTACGTCAATGTACACATACAGCAGTTCTGCCTGACCCGCCTTAATGGAGAGGGCGCGGTCGATGGCGGCTTGGGAATTTTGCGTGGGGAAAAAGCGGAGATCTTCAATGCAGTCCTTGGCTCTGCAACTGTCCAGTATTTTGTTCGTGTGAATACACACGGCCTCTCGGATGCAGCCCAGCTCTTGCATCGGACCGGGCGTGACTTTGTCAGTCATGGTACTACCTCCCAATGATATATGGATTGGAAAACGGTGGAACACTTCCATACCATTGTATGAGGCAGGGGGAAAACGGTGCTTAGTGGGTGGTGCCGTCTACGGTAATTTGCCGGCTGTTAGGCACGATGCAGACGTAGCTTTTGCCGATACCCAGAGTGATGGGATTCCCAGCGGTATCTTTGTAGACAAACTGGTCGTTCCGGGAGGCCTTCGACCAGGTAATGGGGACAAAAGCCCCGCCGCAGGCATAAAAACCGTCCCCGCCGGAGGTCAAATCCACAGCCAAACGCCCGTAATCGTCAATGGAGTGGCAGTCGGTTTTGAGAATGAGAACGTTGGTGACAGCCACCTGCTCATTGGTGTTGCCGTCGATATAGGCCGCGCCGTACTCCTCGATTTTGTAGGCTTTCGAGGCGGTATCGTAGGTAAATACTCCGGTTTTGTAGTTGGAGAAGGGGACGGTGATGGCATTGGCGGCGGCTCCCCCGGCAGGTGCGCCGTTTTCGGCAAAGTTCATCACATATTTGTATCCGTCCTGATGCTCTTGACGGAAGGAGTAGCCCGGAAAACTTTTCAGAATCTTCTCGCCGCTGGTTAAAACGCTGTGCTCGTAGCCCTTGTTTTTGATGCGGTCCTGGTCCCGCCAGAAAATATCGGAGTAGGCGGTGGTGCGGACGCAGTCCAGCGCGGTCACATTCCACGCCTCGATGTCGGCGTAGGCATCCTGACTGCCGCCGGCGTGGAGATAAACCGCGTCGTGGCCCAGAGCCACCTCTAAGTAATAAGGCCGGGAGGAGCGGACAGAGCCGATGTTTCCCACGCCCTCCATAGACTGATAAACCCCCACCATGCGGGTGATGCCGCCCTCGGCCAAAATCTCGTAGATAATGTCCGCCTGGGAGGTGCCCAGCTGGGGGAGTGCCTGTTTTAAGTTGTTGAGCATGATGGCGATGGGTCGTGCGTTGGCGTGCGCCTCATCAATGGGAAGGCCGGTGAGGGGGTTAAAAGGGCCTGCGTAGGGGGTTGGGGTGGGTTCCGCCGTGGCAGTAGGGGAGGGCGAAGGGGTAGGTGAGACCTCCGGGGCTTTTGGCCCGCAGGCGGAGAGAAGCAAAAAAAGTGCCAGAAACGACGGTAGAATTTTTTTGAACATAAAAAAGGCCCTCCTTTGATGTATGTTTATCATACCGTCAGGAGGGCCTAAAGTCAAGAAGAGGGATGAAATCCGTCCTTGAAAGGACGGGGGTTACGGATTGCCACGTCGCCTGCGGGCTCCTCGCAATGACAGAGTTGTGAGATAGTGTCATTGCGAACCAGCCCGAAGGCTGGTGTGGCAATCCGTCCTATTCTCGTCCTTCGTAAAAGCCTTCCCCTTGGGGGAAGGTACCCCAGTGCGTACACTGGGGGGAAAGAGGGTCGCCGCAGCGACAGGGTGAAAAGACGTTGCTGCGGCAACCCTCTTCCGGCCAGTTTGAGAACTGGCCACCTTCCCCCGAGGGGAAGGCTTTACGAAGCGACGTGGCAATCCGTAACCCCCGTCCTACCCAATCCAGCCGCTTCCCACTACCACTTCCCCCCGGTAGAACACTGCCAGCTGACCCGGGGTGGGGGCGCGGAATTCCGTTTCTCCTGTGATTTTCACGCCGCCGTCAAGGGGCGCAATGGTTGCCGCCGTCTCGGTTTTCGAGTGGCGCAGGCGGACGGTGACGGACAGCTCCGCCGTGAGAGTTTCAATGGAAATCCAGTTGGGGTCGGTGCAGAAAACCGTGGTTCTGCCCAAATCCGTGCCGTCGGACAGCACTACCTGATTGGTTTCCGGCCGCAATTCGGTGACAAAATAACGATGTGGCCCGGACAGATTCAGCCCCTTGCCCTGCCCCAAAGTATAGTGGTGCAAACCCAAATGACGGCCCAATACGGTTCCGTTTTTGTCCACAAAGTCGCCGGGGGGCGGCGTTTTTCCACGGGCATCCAGCCATGCGGCGTAGTCGCCGTCCGGGACAAAGCAAATTTCCATGCTGTCCGGCTTTTCCGCCACCGTGGGGGTTTTGTCCCCCGCCAGCAATCGAATGGCGGTTTTTTCGTCCTCGCCAAGAGGAAATATGACCCGCTGTAAGATGTTTTGGGGCAGTCTT